>JAUNQM010000056.1 GCA_030536165.1 Prevotellaceae bacterium
CCGAGCACATCTCCTTCGTCGATGTACCCGGTTATTATCGCTCCGCTCAGTATCGGCTTCCAGCCGAATGTAACTGATGTTATGTCGATACGGTAATAAAGTGGTTTTGGTTAGTCTTTGGTTAGTTCTTCCTTAGTTCTTCGTTAGTATATGGTTAGTTTCACGAAGGAAGAACTAACCAAAGAAAAGTCTCGATGGGACTGTTCATCGTTCTCTACAAGGTAGCGTCTTCCAGACGCAGTCCTTTTAGGTCTTGCCTATCCGGCAGCGCCATTTTGTTCGGCGCAACCGGTTATTGAGATAATGCCTTATAGACATTCTTCATCTCGCAGCTGCGTTGAACAGCCCCACTGCGTTTATCCTCTACGCTTGGATAAAGAAGTGGCTCTACAGGATAAGGCTTTGCAGATGTTTAGCGGCCAACAACATTTTCGACTAAAAGATTTGTTGTTTTCCTTTATTTATAGTAATTTTGCAAGTTGAAAATATAAGATATACAAGCCTCATGAAAATAGAAGAACAACTTACATCATCAGTCATCTCTGCCGTGAAGGAACTCTACGGACAGGAGATACCTTCGCAGATGGTGACACTGCAGAAGACAAAGAAAGAATTTGAAGGAAACCTCACCCTCGTGGTATTCTCACTGCTGAGGACTTCGCGCAAGTCGCCTGAGGCAACGGCGCAGGAGATAGGTGAATACCTTGAAAAGAACGATGCCAACGTGTCGAAGTTCAACGTGATAAAAGGTTTCCTCAACCTCACAATATCTGATTCATCGCTCATCGACATACTGAAGCGCATTGACGCTGACAAGGATTTCGGAAAGAAAAAGGTGACAGACGAGTCGCCGCTCGTTATGATAGAATACTCTTCGCCAAACACTAACAAGCCGCTGCACCTCGGTCACGTGCGCAACAACCTTCTTGGTTGGGCGTTGTCGCAGATAATGGAGGCTAACGGAAACCGTGTGGTAAAGACAAATATAGTAAATGACCGTGGCATACACATCTGTAAGTCTATGCTGGCTTGGACTAAGTGGGGAAACGGCGAGACTCCGGAATCAGCAGGCAAGAAGGGCGACCACTTGATTGGCGACTACTATGTGCTGTTCGACAAGAAAAACAAGGAACAGGCTTCAGGACTTCCTGAAGGCGAGGAGACTCCGCTGATGAAGGAGGCACGCGAGATGCTTGTGAAGTGGGAGAACAACGACCCAGCAGTGCGCGCACTCTGGCAGAAGATGAACTCATGGGTGTATGCCGGATTCGATGAAACTTACAAAGCCCTCGGCGTAGGGTTCGACAAGATTTACTATGAGTCGGACACCTATCTCGTTGGTAAGAATAAGGTGGAAGGCGGACTTGACAAGGGTATCTTCTTCCGCAAGGACGATAATAGCGTGTGGGCAGACCTTACTGCCGATGGACTTGACCAGAAACTTCTGCTCAGAAGCGATGGCACGTCGGTTTATATGACGCAAGACATTGGCACAGCAACGCTTCGCTTCCAGGATTTCCCAATCGACAAGATGATTTACGTTGTGGGCAACGAGCAGAACTACCACTTCCAGGTGTTGTCGCTGTTGCTTGATAAACTCGGATTCAAGTGGGGCAAAGACCTCGTGCACTTCTCGTATGGAATGGTGGAACTTCCAAACGGAAAGATGAAGTCGCGGGAAGGAACCGTGGTTGATGCCGACGACCTTATCGCTTCGATGATTGCCGATGCACGTCGCACAAGCGATGAAGCAGGGAAGTTTGCCGACATGGCAGAGGACGAGAAGCAGGAAGTTGCACGTATCGTTGGACTTGGTGCACTGAAATATTTCATTCTGAAAGTTGATGCAAGGAAGAACATGCTGTTTAATCCTGCCGAGAGTATCGACTTCAACGGCAACACAGGTCCGTTCATACAATACACTTACGCACGTATTCGCAGCATTATGCGTAAGGCAGAGGAACAGAATATTCCTTTCGCAGCCAACGCAATGACTGGCGAACTCAATGAGAAGGAAATAGCACTCATTCAGCAGATGAACGACTTCCCTAACGCTGTGGCTCAGGCTGCAACCGACTATAACCCAAGCAGTATAGCAAACTATTGCTACGAACTGACAAAGAACTTCAACCAGTTCTATCACGACTGCAGCATACTCCAGGCTGAGAACGAGGAGAAGAAAACTATTCGTCTTGTGATTGCAAATAATGTGGCAAAGATAATCAAGACAGGCATGTCGCTCCTCGGTATCGAAGTTCCAGAGAGAATGTAGGTTCATGTACAATTTACCATGTACAATGTACAATTATCATTTAGTCATTTGGGAGCCGTATAACCGCAAAACTATACAATGGAAGCATGGTGCGTAGATGCCGCTTGTAGTGGCAATCCAGGTCCGATGGAATATCGTTGCGTTGATCTCGTGACCAAACAGCAGATATTCCATTTCGGTCCGATACAAGGAACAAACAACATAGGCGAGTTCCTTGCGATAGTCCATGCTGCGGCGTTGATGAAGCAAAAGGGAATAAAGAACACATTAATATATAGTGACAGCGTGAGTGCTTTGGCATGGGTGCGCAACAAGAAAAGCAAGACGCAGCTTGAACGTAACGAGAAGACCGCACAGGCTCTCGACCTCGTAGCAAGAGCAGAAGCATGGCTTCGTGCCAATCCAGATTTGCCAAAGATTGAGAAGTGGGACACGCGTCTGCTTGGAGAGATACCTGCAGACTTCGGGAGGAAATAAGTGAAACACTTGTGTTTAATTGAGAATTTATAATTTATAATTGATAATAGCTGCTTGTTAGTGCGAGCTTGCCGACAAAAAACAAAGACCTTATAACCAACCATAAGAAAAAAATGAAAAAGATTTTTATTATTTCAGCACTTATCTTTGCAGGATTGATGCTGGTAGCACCGGCAAATGCAAAGCAACTCAAGAGTATCTCTATCCTCGGTGATTCATATTCTACATACGAAGGATACCTAACCCCTGACACAAATGTCGTATGGTATTACAGCCGTCCAGGACATTACCGCAACGAAATGCGCAGTGTGACCCAGACATGGTGGCACCAGCTTATAAAGAACAATGGTTACAAATTGTGTCGTAATAACTCTTATTCAGGCTCGACTATTTGTAACACGGGCTATGTAGATAAGAAGACTGGCAAGCATCAGGACTATACACACAACTCGTTTGTCACCAGACTCGACAACCTCGGCAATCCAGATATAATACTTGTATGTGGCGGCACAAACGACAGTTGGGCAGGCGCACCAATAGGTGAGTACAAGTATGGCGAATGGACAAAAGAAGACCTCTACCAGTTCCGCCCTGCAATGGCGTATCTACTTGATGGACTTATCAATCATTACCCTAACGTAGAGATATACTTCATCTTGAACTCCGAACTCAAGGAAAGTATAAACGAAAGTTGTCGTGAGGTTTGTAAGCATTATAACGTGCCGCTAATCGAACTCAAGGACATTGATAAGCAGATGGGACACCCATCGGTAAAAGGTATGAAGTCGTTTGCCGAACAAGTGGCGAAAGCTATTAAATAATTGATTTATTTGGAATATTTGTTGCACAAAACAACTATTAGTGTGCAATAAAAATGTCTTTTTTTGCTGAAAAATTTGTATATTTGCAAAAAAAGTTGTTCCTTTGCAGTCGGTTTGTGTAAAAAACAAGCAAATTATAAGAAATTTAGAATAAAATAACTCATTAAAAACATTTATTATTATGTCTGAAATTGAACAGAAAGTAAAAGCTATTATCGTTGAGAAGCTCGGTGTTGACGAAGCAGAAGTTAAGCCAGAAGCAAGTTTTACAAATGACCTCGGAGCAGATTCTCTCGACACAGTTGAGATGATTATGGAATTTGAAAAGGAATTCGGTATCTCTATTCCAGACGATCAGGCTGAAAAGATTGCAACTGTAGGCGACGCTATCGCATACATCGAAGAAAACACAAAGGAATAAACTTCTGTTCAGCACACCTATATATTATATAGGTATAAGAATGGAACAACAACTATAATACATGGAATTAAAAAGAGTTGTTGTAACAGGACTTGGTATGCTAACTGCTCTCGGCAATGACGTAGAATCCTCGTGGAAGAACATTGTTGCCGGTAAGAGTGGTGCTGGTCCTATTACAAAATTCGACGCTTCAAAGTTCAAGACTCAGTTTGCTTGCGAACTCAAGGACCTGGATGTTACTCAATACCTCGACCGAAAGGAAGCTCGCAAAATGGATCCGCACTGTCAGTATGCTCTGATTGCAGCAAAGCAGGCAGTGGAAGATAGTGGTGTTGACTTTGAACAAGAAGACAAGACACGCATTGGTGTAATCTTGGGAACCGGCATAGGTGGCGTTAACTCATTCCAGACCGACGTTATGGAATATCAGCGCAACATCGAGATGGGTCCTAAGTACAGCCCATTCTTCATCCCAAAGGTGATCACGAGCATGTCGCCTGGCGAAGTGAGCATTCGCTACGGACTGCAAGGTCCTAACTATGCTACAACGTCAGCTTGTGCATCTTCTTCCCACGCTATTTCCGACGCATTCAATCTCATACGTCTCGGCAAGGCCGACATGATGGTCAGCGGAGGCAGTGAGGCTGCAATCATCGACTGTAGCGTAGGCGGTTTTAACTCTATGCATGCACTATCGACACGCAACGACGATGCAGAGCACGCATCACGTCCGTTCTCAAAGAGTCGCGACGGTTTTGTGTTAGGTGAAGGCAGCGCAGTGATGATTCTCGAAGAACTTGAGCATGCCAAGGCGAGAGGTGCAAAGATTTATGCCGAACTCGTAGGCACGGGCATGAGTGCTGATGCTCATCACATCACAGCTCCACATCCAGAAGGAGCAGGAGCAAAGCTTGTGATGAGGAATGCGCTCGAAGATGCAGGGCTCACGCCTTCCGATATTGATTACATCAACGTACACGGCACAAGTACCGGTCTCGGCGATGTTGCTGAGGTAAAGGCTATAAAAGATGTGTTCGGTGAAGATGCCTACAAACTCAATATCAGCTCTACGAAGTCAATGACAGGCCACCTTCTTGGTGGTGCCGGTGCTATTGAGGCAGCATTTACTATCCTCGCAATACGCGACGGAATCATCCCGCCAACAATCAACCACGAGGAAGGCGACGAAGATGAGGAAATAGACTATAAGCTGAACTTCACTTTCAACAAAGCACAGAAGCGCGAAGTACGCGCTGCTATCAGCAACACATTCGGCTTTGGCGGTCACAATGCGTGTATCATCTTTAAGAAGTATGTTTAATATCATTGATACTATCAGGCTCCCATTTC
This sequence comes from Prevotellaceae bacterium, assembly GCA_030536165.1. Taxonomy (GTDB): domain Bacteria; phylum Bacteroidota; class Bacteroidia; order Bacteroidales; family Bacteroidaceae; genus Prevotella. Next base: position 5,342 of record JAUNQM010000056.1, read on the forward strand.
GAAAGGAACGGGAGCTTTTTTCGTCTTTATACTCCATTTTAGGCTTCTATCCCAGAAACATAGAACCATACAAGACAGCACTCACACATCGAAGCCTTTCGCAGAAATACAAGAAAGGCGTCAACAACGAGCGTCTTGAGTTTCTTGGCGATGCCATACTCGGAGCTATCGTGGCCGATGTGGTCTATCATCACTTCCCAAAGAAGCGTGAAGGTTTCCTCACCGAGGCAAGAAGCAAGATAGTGAAGCGCGAGAGTCTGGGCAAACTTGCATCCGAGATGGGGCTTGTGAGTTTGATACATAATAATAACAGCGGTACAAGTCACAATAGTTTCATGGGCGGAAATGCTCTCGAAGCGCTCATAGGTGCTATTTACATTGACCGAGGCTATTCCTATTGCGTTACATTTATCGAGAAACGCATACTCGACAAACTCATAAACATAGACAAGGTTGCATATAAAGAGGTTAACTTCAAGAGCAAACTTATAGAGTGGTCGCAGAAAAACCGTGCGCTGCTTGAGTATCAGCAGATAGGCGAGCTGCGCGACGATAAAGCCAATCCGATATTTGAGTTTCGCGTGCTGATTGAGGGTATTGAGGCTGGCTACGGCAAAGGCTTTACTAAGAAAGAGAGTCAGCAAATAGCCTCGAAAGCTGCACTTCAGTTGCTACGCAACAATCCAGAGTTCATCGAGAGCGTCTTTGCAGCCAAGTCAGAGCGAACCAAGTACGACGAAGACCCAGTAGCAACCGCACCTATATTCAGTTAAGAAAGTCAATATTTGCCATATAGCATCTAATAATACAAGTTTCTCATGTGTGATTTCACGCAGAGCGCAACTTGAAAGGCTTACGCCTTAATATCGTTTTTGTAAACTTCTGCCGTATGCAAGCATTCGCCAGAACTCTACAAACCCGATATAAGTTCTTAGCAGAACTGATGGAGCAGCGAGAGCAGAGGCAAAGCTCGCTTTGACTATGCCGAGTCGCGACAGAAGAAGACGAAAGTCAACTTTTCAAGTTGCATCGCAGAGAAACAGAGAACGCTAAGACTCGTCTAATAGAAAAACTCTGCGTGAGATAAATAAACGATATGCGAATTTGCGTCATCGGCTTTGCCGCTTGGCCAGTCCAAGAAAGTTGAATTAAATAAACAAAAAACATGTTACTTACAAACATAGCACGCATGGTGTTCGCACCGCGAATGAAGGCGTTAGACAAGCATTTCACTCAGGGAGCCGCTCTGCAGCAGCAAGTGATGGCTAATCTCGTTGCAGCAGCACGCAACACCGAGTTTGGTCGCAAGCACAACTTCGACGCCATTAAGTCGTACGACGACTTTGTGAAGAACGTTCCCGTAAATACTTACGAGGAGCTCAAGGCCGACATCGACCGTATGCGTCACGGCGAGAGCGACGTTCTCTGGCCTGGAACTGTGAAGTGGTATGCCAAATCGTCGGGCACGACAAACGACAAGAGCAAGTTTATCCCTGTCAGCCCACGCGGATTGCAGCGCATCCACTACGCTGGCGGCACCGACGCTGTGGTAATGTATCTGCAAAACAATCCAAAAAGCCGGCTCTTCGACGGCCGTAGTCTCATACTCGGCGGCAGTCATTCGCCAAACTATAATCTGAAAAACAGTCTTGTAGGCGACCTCAGTTCAATCTTGATTGAAAACATTAACCCGCTTGTAAACTTCGTACGCGTGCCAAAGAAATCCACGGCTTTGCTCTCCGACTTTGAAATAAAACGCGACCGCATAGCACGTGAGACCATCGGCAAGCACGTGACAAACATCAGCGGAGTGCCTTCATGGATGCTCAGCGTGCTCACGAGAGTGATGGAAATCACGGGCAAGACGCACCTTGAAGAAGTGTGGCCTGACCTTGAAGTGTTCTTCCACGGCGGAGTCGCTTTCACGCCTTACCGCGAACAATATAAGCAACTTATCACTAAGCCTGGCATGCATTACATGGAGACTTACAACGCAAGCGAAGGGTTCTTCGGGCTTCAAAACGACCCATCTGACTCGTCTATGCTCCTTATGCTCGACTACGATTGCTTCTACGAGTTCATACCAATGGACGAACTCGGCATGCCAAATCCAACGGTTGTGCCTATCTGGGGCGTAGAGACAGGCAAAAACTACGCAATGGTAATCACTACCAGTTGCGGTCTGTGGCGATATATGATAGGCGACACTGTGGTATTCACGCAGCTCAATCCATACAAATTCTTCATCTCGGGACGCACAAAATACTTCATCAATGCCTTTGGCGAAGAGTTGATACAAGACAATGCCGAGAAGGGACTTGAGTATGCTTGTCAGCAGACGGGCGCAGAAGTGTTAGAGTATTCAGCCGCACCAGTCTTCATGGACGGCAATGCTAAATGCCGTCACCAGTGGCTCATCGAGTTCAGCAAGAAGCCTGATGATGTGGATAAGTTTGCCGAAATCCTCGACCTGAAACTGCAGGAGATTAACTCTGATTACGAGGCAAAACGCTACAAAAACATCACGTTACAGCCACTTGAGATAGTTGTTGCACGCACTGGACTCTTCAACGACTGGCTCAAGAGCAAAGGCAAACTCGGTGGACAGCACAAGATTCCGCGCCTCAGTAATCACCGCGACAACATCGACGAAATGCTAACTTTCAACCTTTGATACACCTTATTAAATAGCGCGCACGCGCGCGTATGAGCCTTTATGAAAAAAAAGTCCTGCTTTTTGTGCGTTTTTTTCGTATAGTTGCTATAAATATTATAGATGTTATAGAATTAGTACTGTAGCTGGCTTTAAGGCATATTTCAGCCCTCCACACCTTAGGTGTTTCCCGTGTCATACCTAAGGTGTCACCACATATCACACCTCAGGTGTTTCGTCAGTAACACCTAAGGTGTGAATGGCAAGAATATAGGACAATAGAATACCGTATAACCCATACTAAAGACTTCTGTTTGTATTAAAAAATGTCAAAAAACCTATATAATAAGGTATATATATAATTTTTTAGACTACTTTTGCAACCCAAACACGAATTAAAGTATAAATATGCAACATAATTTGGTAATCGTCGAGAGCCCCACAAAGGCAAAGACTATTGAGAAATTCCTTGGCGAAGACTTCAAGGTGATGTCGAGCGAAGGACACATTCGCGACCTTAAGAAGCGCGGCATGAGCCTCGACGAGAAGTCGATGGAACCTGAATATGAAATCCCAAGGTCAAAGCAGAAAGTGGTCAATGAGCTGAAGGCTGCAGCCAAGAAGGTGGATAAAGTCTGGCTCGCTTCCGATGAAGACCGCGAGGGAGAAGCCATCTCGTGGCACTTGTGTGAGGTTCTGGGGCTTGATGTGGAGAAGACAAGTCGTATTGTTTTCCACGAAATTACCAAGAATGCTATCTTAGGCGCAGTGCAAAGTCCACGCCAGCTCGACATGAATCTTGTTTATGCGCAGCAGGCTCGTAGAGTGCTCGACCGCCTTGTAGGATTCAAGATTTCACCGATTCTTTGGAAGAAAATCAAGCCGTCACTCTCAGCCGGACGCGTGCAGAGCGTGGCTGTAAGACTGCTTGTTGAAAAGGAACGCGAGATAAGCAAGTTCAAGACTGAGCCTTATTTCCGCGTTGTGGCTTTGTTTGATTACAATGGAACAGAGGTGAAGGCTGTGCTTGCCAACCGTCTGACAGTCGATGATGCTGAGGCATTTATGGAGAAATGTAGAACAGCTACATTCACCGTAAGCGACATTCAGCAGAAGCCTACAAAGCGCACACCACCGCCACCATTCACCACCAGTACGCTGCAGCAAGACGCATCACGACGTCTGGGTATGTCGGTGTCACAGGTTATGTCGCTTGCACAAAAGCTTTACGAAGCAGGTAAGATAACCTACATGCGTACCGACTCAGTGAATCTCTCAAGCCTCTGCATAAACACAGCAAAGCAGGAGATTATCAATCGCTATGGCGAGGAGTATTCACGTCCACGCCAGTTCCATACCAATGCAAAGGGTGCTCAGGAAGCGCATGAAGCCATCCGACCTTCGTACATTGACAAGGCTACAGTGGCAGGCACGCCTCAGGAAAAGAAGCTCTACGATATAATATGGAAGCGTACGGTGGCTTCGCAGATGGCTGAAGCTGAGATAGAAAGAACGACTATCACGATAAAGATGGACAACTCCGACGAGGTGTTCATTGCACGCGGTGAAGTCATCACCTTCGAAGGTTTCATGAAGGTATTCCGCGAGACAGTCGAGGAGAACGCTGACGATGAGACATCTGGCATCTTGCCAAAGATGAATGTCGGCGACGCATTGCTCCACACGGAGATTGTTGCCACCGAGAAATACACAATGCCTCCGCTCAGATACACTGAGGCAACGCTTGTGCATAAGCTTGAAGAACTCGGCATAGGACGCCCTTCAACCTACGCGCCAATCATCAGCACTATTCAGCAGAGAGAGTACGTGGCAATAGGTAACAAGCAGGGCGAGGACAAGGAAATAAGCATCTATACGCTCAAGAACGGCAATATAAAGAAGACTACTGAGACAGAGTCGGTAGGTGCTGACAAGAAAAAACTTATGCCTACTGATATCGGAGTCACGGTCAACGACTTCCTCGTAGAGTATTTTCCTGACATCATGGATTATAACTTTACGGCAAAGGTCGAGAATCAGTTCGACAAGATAGCCGAAGGCAACGAGCAGTGGCGCGATATGATGATAGATTTCAACAAGAATTTTGCGCCGATTGTCGATAAGGTTATAAATATGAAGTCTGACCATAAGGTAGGCGAACGTGAGTTAGGTATCGACCCAAAGAGTGGCAAGCCTATATTCGTGAAGATAGGTCGTTTCGGTCCTGTTGTGCAGATGGGTAATGCTAACGATGAAGACAAACCGAAGTTTGCGCAGATGCCAAAGGACAAGACAATGGAGACTCTGACGCTTGAGGAAGCTGTTGAACTGTTTAGACTTCCGCGTGAACTTGGCGAATTTGAAGGTTCACAGGTTGTTATCGGCGCAGGAAAGTTCGGACCTTATATCTTCCACAAGAAGAAATACATCAGCTTGCCAAAGGACGAGGATCCAATGACGGTCACTTACGACAAGGCGGTAGAACTGATTGTTGACAAGCGCGAGGTTGAAAAGCAGAAAGTTATCAAGGTGTTTGACGAGGCAAAACTTCAGGTGCTCAACGGCATGTATGGCCCTTATATCAAATACCGCGGACGTAACTTCAGCCTTACGAAGAAGTATGCTGACAAGGTTGAAGAGCTGACTCTTGACGACTGTATGCAAGCCATCAACGAGACAAAGAAGAAAAGCTGATAATTGGTTGTAGGTTGTCGGTTGTTGGTTTTTAGCTTTCGATGCTTCGATGGTTCGATATTTCGAAAAATTGTACAT
>JAUNQM010000057.1 GCA_030536165.1 Prevotellaceae bacterium
TTTGGCTTGACTATCCAGCAACAGGCAACCAAAGAATCAAGGACCTTGCAGAGTCATACACTCAAGCCCTTGACCCTATAACAAGAATGCCTGTATTTGACCATGATCTAGGCTTTGTCATCTACACAAGTTATGGCAAAGCATACGCTGCCACAGGACAGGATATCTATAAGAAAGGTATCATAAATGCTGCTGAAAGGCTTTGCGACCTCTATAATCCGAAGGTCGGCACAATGCTTTCGTGGCCAAGAAACGTCGAGATGTTTGGTGGACATCATACCATCATGGACAACATGATAAACCTTGAACTCCTCTTTGCCGCTTCGCGTCTGTCAGGAAACAACAAATATCACGACATCGCATTCCGACACGCTGAAACCACCATGAAGAATCATTTCCGTGATGATTACACGTCGTATCATGTCGTCATATATGATAGCATTACTGGCAAGAAAGTTCGTGGAGTCACCCATCAGGGATATTCAGACCAAAGTATGTGGGCTCGCGGACAAGCATGGGCTATCTATGGCTTTACCATGACTTATCGTGAGACACGAGATTCTCGTTTCCTCGATTTTGCACAGAAGGTAGCAGACCTCTATATTCAACGACTGCCCAAAGACCGCATACCATACTGGGATTTTGATGATCCTAAAATTCCAAATAGCTACAAAGATGTCTCTGCCGCATGTATAGTTGCATCAGCCCTCATCGAACTGTCGGGGTTTGTTGGAAATGAGAAAGGAAATGCATATTTGAAAGCGGCAAAGAAAATGCTTAAAAACATAAAAAAACGCTATTCCAGTAAAAAAGCCAATAGTGCAATGCTTATGCACGCTGTCGGTAACTTACCTGCAGGGTCTGAGATAGATGCGTCCATAATTTATGCAGATTACTACTACATGGAAGCGTTAAGCCGTTTGAGTGATAAGGTAGGAAAAGGCAGATGTGATAGCTTATACGCAAATTCAAGATAAAAAGTGTTAGGCGGGCTTGCCCCACACCATGCAGGAGGTATTGTAGAAAGTAAATATGGTATTTGGTTAGTTATTTTGAGGCGATCGGCGTAAAAGTTGCAAGAGATAAGAACGCAGGTTGGGGCGTCAACTACTTTATAGCCAACAAGCGTCTTGCCCCAAACTCACAAGCGCAAGCATACGCACCGAAATCTTCGGCTCTGACCATTGTCCTGTAGAGCTGACGTTAGAGGTATAGTAAGTAGTTGATGATACAAAACTTTGCCTTGAATGTTAACATTTTTATTGATATTATGAGAAAACTTATACTTTTATGCCTGTTGTTAGGAACAATGGGGTACTGTTTCGGACAGAAACATGATTTTGCTAATTGGAAACGTTATGCTGAAGCTAATGCTGAGTTAGGACAGCCTGCTAAAGGCGAAAAGCGTGTAGTCCTTATGGGCAATAGCATTACAGATGGTTGGCCAAGGACAAGGCCAGAGTTCTTTAACGATAATAAACTTATTGGACGTGGAATAAGCGGACAAACCAGTTATCAATTCTTACTGCGTTTTCGTGAGGATGTGATAAATCTAAAACCAAAGGTGGTAGTGATAAATTACGGAACAAACGACATTGCAGAGAACACAGGTGCGTATGATGAGGACCTGACATTTGGCAATGTTTGTTCGATGGTTGATTTGGCTAAAGCTAATGGTATAAAGGTCATTCTTACGAGTTGTCTTCCTGCCGAAGGCTTTGGGTGGCGCAAGGAGATAACTGGTAGCATGGATAAAATAAGACATCTAAATGAACGTGTGAAAGAATATGCGCTTTCACATAAAATCCCTTATGTAGATTATTTCTGCTCGATGGTTAATGACGAAGGGACAGGTATGATAAGCAAGTATGCCAAAGATAAACCTGGCGTTCATCCAAGTGCAGAAGGTTATGCTGTGATGGAGAAACTATTGCTGCCTGTAATCAATAAATTAAGATAACCACAATCCAAGGGCACTGAAAAAGTCCCGCAAGGACAAAAAGAGATAGGGCTGGGCAAGCCCTATCTCATAGAAAATCATTCTTCTCCTCTAAGGACAGGCAAACTGATGTGGTGCTTTACGTATGGTATGCCTTCGCCTCTATTCTTGGACGAAGCACCATCGTAAAAGCCACTCATGAGGTGTAACACAGGGAATAACTGAGGCGTGAAAGGCACAAGCATAAGCATTGTTTACATTTTATCAGGGCTTTCGTTGTTTCTTTCAACCAACTGATTAACACATCTTAAAGACAACAATAGAATGGCGCTATCATGAATGTTTTTTTTAACTTCTCCTATCCAGAATTCGGCAACGCGCAATAGAAGTTATAATCTTAGACTTAATAATTTTGCTCCAAAAACTGTTATTTATTTCCCATTTTCTATGAATATCAAAAGTTTTGTGTATCTTTGTGCCATAAACAAGACGATAGATCAATGAAGAAGTTTCACCTTATCTTTCTGTTTCTTACATTTATGGTTTGTGCTTCAGCAAATACCAATAATGTACAAACGAACCACCTGACTATATATGATGGACTAGCCGGTGAATCTGTCAACGCCATTTTCAACGACGGTAGTAATGTGCTTTGGTTTGGCACGACGAATGGTGTGACCGTCTTCAACGGGAAAAGGATGAGGACGATTAACATTAGTCCTGTCCGGTCAAAAAATGTGGTGAGACACATCACGCAGTCAGCCGATGGACGTATGTGGCTTAGCACTTCGAGCGGAGTGTATTACGTTGACTGGCTGAAGAGTTCATCCGCCAAAAAGGTGATACCTGAATTGGATGGGGCTGTAAATGATATTCTTGTAATAGGTAATAGGCTTTTCATTAGCACAAACGACGGCATGTTCGTTTACGACATGGAAAAGGATAAAAGTCGTCATATCTGGATAAATGCCGACCATATGTCGAAGACTAATTCGGTTTGTGAATCAAAGACGGACAACAAAGGCCGTGTGTGGATTCTCTCAAGCAACGACCTCTCACTGTATGACGTAAAGAAGGGCACGCTGAAATCTATGAATATTACAAAGAAAATAAAGATATTCAACGTGCTGCGTACTATGGATATAGTGGGAAATCGTATCTTTATCGGAACCTACAACGATGGCTTGTTTGTGTTTAATATGCAAGATGAGTCTATCAGCCAGTACGTAGATGTCGGATGCCGCATCATTACCACAATCTCACACGACAAGGAGAACTTATACGTTGGCACTGATGGTGCTGGCGTCAGCGTCATCAACCTAACCACCGATGAGACTATAAAGCATTATTCTACAAACGATGATAGCGAAATCAGACTGGTTGATAACTCTATCTACTCTTTCCTGCACCTTGAAAACGGCGTAAACATTTTCGGGTTCTATCGACACGGAGTTGAATACAACTACTTTGTCAACCCTCTCTTCCAGACTTACCAGTTCGGATATTTCTCTACTGAGAACCTTAACGTCAGAAGCTTCTGCATCGATGGTGCACGCAAGGTGATTGGCACGCGAAATGGTCTCTATTTCATAGATGAAGAGAATAATGTGGTAAAAAACTTTTCTTCTACCCAATTCGGAGGGGGAATAGTCACAAATATCGTAAAATACAATGGAAAATACTACTTTTCAACATTCAACAATGGTGTGAGCCAGCTCGATCCTGACAAACTTGAGCTGTCACGCTTCGGCACCAACAAAGCTCTTCAGACTATGAGTTTCGGAAGCCTTGCTGTATCACCTAATAACGAACTATGGATGTCGAGCAATAACGGCGTATATGTATATAATAGCACTGCCGGAAGCGAACGAGTGTTCAACAAAAATAATTGTCCGCTACTCAACAGCTATGTAAAAAGTCTTGGGTTCGATAGTAAAAACAGATGTTGGATGGGAACAGAACTCGGACTCTGCATATACAACCCTATCGATGATATCATCTCAACTAATTTCCCTGTTGGATTCTTCAACAAGCATCCGGAACTTATCTTCCGTCAGGGAAGTCAGAATAAGATTATAGCTTACGGCATGGACGGCCTTTTCTGCACGAATGAAGACATGACCGAGTTTTCACATATTGATACGAAGGAAACAATAGGCAACGACTATATAAGCATGGTGGCATACGACAAGAACCATAATAACTACTGGATGGGGACGGAACGCGGGCTTTTCTGCTTCAACGAGTCGTTTACATGCTGCTCGAAGTATTCAGAAGAGTCGGGCATGAACAGCCGTCAGTTCAGCAGCGATGCAATGGCTATAACTAATGGCAGCACGCTTTGGGTCGGAACGATGGAAGGCCTTTTCTTTGCCGACCTCGACAAGATAGCAGGGAATACTCATCAAAAGTACGACATCATGCTCGACGATATCAACATCAATGGCGTAAGACTTTCTGACGAGGAAATAGCCCTAACCTTTAGCAGAAGGAAGATGTACGTCGATTTTAACTGGAGCATCAGTACACTATCACTCGACCCTGTAATCTTAAATCTGGCAAAGCAAGATAATATTTGCTACGAATATCAGATAGACGACGGTAAATGGCACATAATGTCCCAAGATGCTTCCACCACTTCGGGAGAAGGCAGAGGCGAATTGATACAGGGACTTCATCTGGGAAGCAACGAACTTCATATAAGAGTGGCTGGTAAAACTGATTTCACAAGCTACACTGTTGTCGTGGCACCTTCAACTCTCTTCTGGCTTGAAATTATTGCTATAATCATGATTGCCTTTATCATCTACTTCGCATGGAACAGACAGAAGAAACTCAAGTACGTACGAGAAGAGCTTGAAATGGTAAAGTCAAAGTATAGCCGCGTACGTATTGGCGATGATGAGAGCGAAATACTCTATAAGAAACTCACCGACTATATGATTGAAGAAAAGCCATACACTAATGTAGGGCTGAAACTATCTGACATTGCTGTTTATTTGAATTGTTCTACAGTAAAATTGTCTCAGTTACTCAACGTCTATGCAAACCTAAACTACTACGATTTCATCAACAAGTATCGTTTGGCAGAATTCAAGCAATGCGTCAAGTCTCCAGCCTACAGCAGCTACACCCTCCTGGCATTAGCTGAGATGTGCGGTTTCAAGAAAAGCTCTTTCTTTACGACATTCAAGAAAATGGAAGGCATGACCCCTTCTGAATATATTAAGAAGGTACGGAAATAAAAACTTGAAACCTGAAACCTATGACCTAAATATCTGGTAATCTCACTCCACCCAGTCGCTGCGGTCGAGGTTGCGGTAGCCTACGGCCTCGGCTATGTGGCTGACCTCTATGTCGGCTTTGCCATCAAGGTCGGCTATGGTGCGGGCAATTTTTATTATGCGGTCATAGGCTCGAACTTCTTTGCCTTGTTGTAGTACTCGAAGTTCTTCAAGATATCACGGACATTCTCGCTATAGCCGTTCAACTATTCTACAAAGTTGGTATAAAGAATGTCGTTATTATCGGTAGCTTGTGACTTCAAGCGATTCAGCGTCCACTTTGATGTATTGAAGTATGATAAACCTGTAATATAGGTGATGCAAATTTATTGAAAAATTTTCATTTTTGTCTTTAGGCGAATGTTTTTTTTGTTGAATTTAACAATATCTTTAGCCTTTTTTTACTAAATTCTGACTATTATAGCATAATGTAAGGATTTCTTTTGTTTTATGGGACTAGTTTGAAGGCGAAGATTTCAACGCCTTTTATCCCATCAGCTCGATATGTTGAGATAGTTCTTCGAAGATATCCCATTATTTTACTTCATGTCATGCTTAAAACTTAGTTGGGTGAGGACACGCTGCATAATCACCTATCCATTCCTGCAATCGTCTGGCTTGCACCTCTACTGCGTTGCACCTCCTGAAGCTTGGATTCGGAAATCTCATTCTTGCAGTCTTTCGTCATCAGCTGATGCGTTGCTTTCGTAATGGACTTCTCCGTCAATCGCTGAACAGGCAATGTGCACTGCTTGCTCACATGGGGATTGGCAACCTTTCCGTCCGACCTACTGCTGGTGATCTTTCTGTCACCTCCATTTTTCTCCTTGATCTTTTTGGACGAAGTAACACTTATCTTTTTCCGCTGCAAAGTTAGTGCAAGCCGTATTCTGCAAGTACCAGAGTCTTATTCCGTAGAATTTTTTCAAAAACTTTTCCGTCTGATGGCATCCAAAAAACTTTTCCAGCCCAGGGGTGAAATAATTCCGTAATTCCTTGCCATCGATACTTCCCTTGCCAACTCTCGAAGCACCGTAAAAATTAATTGTTTAACTTCTAAAAATTTCAAGAAAATGAAAGAGACAAAGAACACTTTCGCAGTAACAGGTTTCGTAGGTAAGGATGCAGAAATCCGCAGTTTTGAATCAGCAAGCGTAGCACGCTTCTCGCTCGCAGTTAGCCGTCAGGAGAAGTCCGGCGAAGAGACAACCCGCACATCAGCCTTCATGAACATTGAGGCTTGGCGCAAGAACGAGAATGCCGACTCCTTCAACCGCATCAAGAAAGGTGCAATGCTCACCGTAGAGGGTTACTTCAAGCCAGAGGAATGGCAGGATGCCGATGGCTCAAAGCACAACCGCGTGGTTCTCGTTGCCACCAAGTTCGAAGAACCATCTGAGAAGGAGGAAACTCCTGCTCCAAAGGCAAAGAAAGAGAAGAAGGGCAAATAAGCCTTTCTTTCTCTCATACAAGGAGCGGCTTAGGTCGCTCTTTTTTTATGCTTTTGAATCGCATATAGGTTGACCTATTGTAAGCGTTGCCCACACCATGCCATACAGATATGGCAGTTCTGCCTATGAGAGACTTTCACTCATGAGTAAAAGACACTCGCAGAAGGTGATGGGACGAAAAGACTCCCAGCCTTTGCCTGTAGAGGTCAGGATGGACTAAAGCCCATGCTGACCTTTACGTCTTCAGCAGTAAGTCACTTCGTTTTACCATCACTGGCTGCTATGTCTGTATGACACCCACCCTTGTCTTTGTAATCACTTTACTTTAACTCCAAGTATATATTGCTTGAAAATAAAGTGAAGTGGATTTACTGGTTTTATGTACTAACGATTATGTCCTTTTCTCTTTTGTCGGCATAATGATCCAGGAAGATTTTTCTGCGAAGTAACCGTGGCATTGGCAAATAGCAAGTCGTGCCTTGCGAACAATCTTCCTTTCTTGCAGAACGAGTATTTTTCACGTCAGACTTGCCTTATTGCCTTTTCCACACTTCGGAAAGCAGAAAAATCTTCCCAATCAAGCCGAAAGGCATAACGAAAGGGAAATAAAAATCCGAAGGACATGAAGCAGACAGATGAGACAATCCAGAGACAGTTGGACAAACCTCAGACATGGTTCGTCAAGTACTTCCCTGTACGCATCAGGAACACAGGCGAAAAAGAGCAGAAAGCACGTCAGCTCGTATGGGACTTCAAGGACGGCGTGGCATCGGAACGAGTTGCAGAAATGACTGCGACACGCATGATGCAAGAATACGGCAGTCAGTGCTCCGACATCGTCTTTGCCCCCGTACCGGCATCATCGGCAGAGAAGAACGAACTCCGCTACAAGATGTTTTGTCAGCGAGTATGTGAACTGACGGGTGCAGTCAATGGCTATGACCATGTACGTGTGGTCGGTGAACGTTTGTCCGTTCATGAGAACCGCAAGAACGAGAAGGAAGTGCGCAAGGTCAACATCATAGACTTTGATGCTGCATGGTTCCAGGGCAAGCAAGTCCTCTGCTTTGATGACATCATCACACGAGGTCACTCCTATGCCCTCTATGCCAATCAGCTTGAGTCTTTCGGAGCGAATGTAATCGGAGGGTATTTCCTCGCAAGAACTCACTATAAAGTCAAGACATGATATGAACATTCCTATGAGCAGAGAAACGACTGCCTCTTTTACGGGGCATCGGTATTATGATTTTTCAAATCGAGAGACCATAAGGTCTCGCTTGTCTTCCGCAATACTGGAGGCATACGGACTGGGCTATCGCAACTTCATTTCCGGCTTTGCTGTCGGGATAGACATGCTGGCAGCAGAGGTCGTTGTGTCCCTGAAGGATTCACATCCAGACATTAGGCTGTTAGCAGCCATCCCATTTGATGGGCAGGCTGCAAGGTTCTCGGTCTTTGACAAGAGACGTTATGATCGTCTCATGGCTAAGGCTGATGATGTGATTGTCCTCAGTGAACACTACTTCACACGGTGTTTCCTGAAGCGAGACGAGTTCATGGTCAACAATTCATCAAGGCTCATCGCCTACTATGACGGCAGAGAGAAAGGAGGTACTTACTACACAGTCAAGAAAGCAAAAGAGCAGAACATCCACATTGTCAATGTCTATTGATGGATGTTGCTCGCGTGATTCAGAAAGTATTGTCAAATTATCTACAAATTACGGAGAATTATGGACGAGATTGGAGAAATCATCGTCATTGTCATTGTGTTCCGTGTGATCTATGCCTTCCTTAGGGCATGGTGGCATGGTGACAGACACAATGATTGGCGACGTGACCGCTGAGTGATGTGACAAGCATATTTGAATGTCGTTGATGTGGATTACATTAACGTCAAAAAATTAGGATGCGTAACTGAAATTACACACCCCAATTCGTCATGTCCCTAAATTATCCTATAGGCTCACATGTAAAGTAAGAGTATGTCACTTCGCCATTGACGTTTCATCCAAAGTCCAGCCGTGTTCTCCGTGATACACCATCAGTTTGGTCATGCCACCATCGATGCAAATGTTCTCACCTGTGATGAAGCCTGCTTTGTCGGAACATAGGAAGAGTACCATGTTGGCAATGTCGAGAGGATTGCCGACATGCCCGACTGGTTGCTGAGTGGCATCGGGACCTTCATATACAGTGTAAGCCGTATCAATCCAACCAGGAGAAATGGAATTGACTCGTGCCTTTCCTGCCAGACTGATGGCAAGGGCATGTGTGAGTGCTGCTATACCGCCTTTGGCAGCGGTATAACTTTCGGTCTGTGCCATACTCATCCTGTCACGTGACGACGAGATATTGATGATGGATGCTCCTTCACCTAAATGATTTGACAACAACTTGACCAAATAGAATGGTGCCGTAACGCCAACACTCAGTGCATACTGGAAGTCTTCATACGAGCATTCGTCTATGCCCTTCATGATTGGAATGGCATTGTTGATAATGCAGTCAACCTTGCCATAACGCTCTATCACGTCTTTGGCAAATGACTCCAATACATCCTTCTTGCTGATGTCACCCACATAATGTTCGCCTTCCTGAATGTCAATAATATATACATGGGCACCTTCTTTTCGGAACTCTTCGGCTATGCACTTGCCTATGCCTTGTGCTCCACCTGTGACAATGACTACTTTGTCTTTGAACTGATTCATACAATTCCGGTTTTTGCTTATTTCAATGCCTTGCCGTCAGAGAATGCGTTTCCAACTATAGCACCTAATTGGATGTATTTGTGATTGACTGGCTCGTAGGTGATGAGTTCCATCTTCTCCACATCTGGATTTCCTTCAGCATTCAGATATTTCTCATCACAGAGAATATTCACTATTTCTCCGACAAGATAATAGCCGTCTTCAGACTCATACATTTTCTCTTTTACACGGCATTCCAGTGTCATTGGGAAATCAGTAAAGACAGGAGCATTCACATTTGGAGCTTTCTCAATAGTCCAACCTGTCTTTGCCATCTTGTCCGCATCTTTCCTTCCGCTGACAATGCCGACATAGTCCGATGCTACCATTGTGTCCTTGGTGGCAAAGGCTACGGTAAATTCGTTGTTCACTTTTAGATTGTCTGTCGTCGCATGGCTTCCCATGGAAATGATTATCTCTTTCATGTCAAGCTGTCCGCCCCAGGCTGCGTTCATTGCATTGGCTGTACCTTGCTCGTTATAGGTACCGATAATCAGTACTGGCTGTGGGAGTACCCACGGTTTTGATCCGAAACTTTTCATTGTCTAGTCTTCGTTTTTGATTCTAAGATATTTCATATACTCTTCGTACGATATATGCCTTCCTCCCATGCTCTTCAGGTGAGCGGTCTCAAGCTGACAGTCGATGATGCCGCCAAGTGGCTCAAGTGTACGGGCGAGTGCTATCAATGCCAACTTGGACGCACTTGGCACAAGGCTAAACATGCTTTCGCCGAAGAAGTTCTTACCGATGTTGATGCCGTAAAGTCCGCCAACAAGATTTTCCTCATCATCCCAGACTTCAACAGATGCAGCCAGATGCAACCTGTGCATTTCCTTGTACGCCTTAATAATGTCATCTCCGAGCCATGCACCAACCTGATTGTAACGCCCGTTAGCCTTGCCGCAACTCTCAATGACCTGATCAAAGTCATTATTTATGCTCACACGGTACGTTTCCCTGTTGATGAGCTGACGCATTGAATGACTGATATGAATCTCTTTTGGGAAGATGACGAATCGGTCAAGCGGACAGAACCACATGATGTCATCACTTTCCTTGAATCCATACCACGGAAAGAATCCGTTGCTGTAGGCATTGGCAAGTCTTTCAGGTGAAAGGTCACCGCCCACGGCAACTAATCCGTCATCCTCACCATAGTGGGGATCTGGGAATAGGGTAGGGTCATCAGTCAATCTCCAGACCATTGTCCTTGCGTATTATATTTGCCTTGCCACCCTTCTTCAGCTTGCCGAACAGAATCTCTTCCATCAGCAGCGGAGTGAGGTGCTGATTGAGTACTCTGTCTATCTCTCTTGCTCCATACTTGTCCGTG
>JAUNQM010000058.1:0-4552 GCA_030536165.1 Prevotellaceae bacterium
CTTATTATATTACGCGCGCACGCAAATATGAGTCATTCTGCGGAAAAAGTCCTACGTTTTCGCGATTATTTTTCACGATAATGATTTTTTTTGAAAAGAACAATTACCCTTTTTTAACAAATTATTACGCCCGAAAAGGGCAATCGCGTAGCGTTTATAGCCCAGGGTAGAGCGTAGCGGCACCCTGGGTATGCACAGCCGCTATCATATCGTTACGCCCTGAAAGGGCAACAGTAAGACAACGCAGATAACACTTTTGTCCTTACAGGACGTAATGGTTATTATTTTACCATTATCAATCCCAGGGTGTCGCTTTGCTCTACCCTGGGCTATGTACTGCTGCGCGGCTGCCCTTGCAGGGCGATTTGGGTAGGATGATGTGTGCGGAAATCAAAATGCTACGTCCTTCAGCCGATTAACAACAATACTGGTGAACTTGCTTGCACCCACGGCATTCAAGTGATACTGGTCTTGAAACAAACTCCTGTCGTTCACTATCGAATCGCAATCAAAGAAGTTCCAGAAATACGTGTATTCTCCCTCGCATAGCTGGCGCATGTTGTCGTATTCATTTGTCTTAAAGCCCTTGTAGGTTGGTGATACGCAGAACAGAATAGGTACGTTGTGATGACGGCAAAGGGTGATGAAGTCTTTGAACAATCGTAGCTTCAGTGTGTCTTCCTTCATCGGTTTTATAGTCGGAATGTCAGTCTCGTAGTCCATCACGCCACTCAACGGTTCATATCCGTTGTGGTATTCGGTGGAGCCGCCGATGTTAGCTGCAAGGAGTGCTGGCATTCGGGAGTTATACCTGTAAAGCGAACTCAACATCTTAAACCGTTCGTTTGACGATACGGAATAGATGATTTGCCTTACGTCTGGGTCTTGATAGAATGGTTTGAGGAGTGTAAGATACTTCGACTTGTCGTCTTCCCTTAGGTCATAATCAGGGAACACGTCATAGACGATGAGTCTCGGTGTGTGGCGTTTCATGAGCATTTGCAGATAGCCATACGCAACAATAATGCCACATCCGTCTTCGCCTGCGTTGAAGCATGTCATGCCCAATGAGTCTTCAAACATCTGCGGCACGTAGTGGTGAAGCATTCTTGACGAACCGAACATGATTATATCGTCAGTCGATTTCTTTGCAACATACACGCGTTTGGCTGTTCCGCCCGACGTTGCGTTATCGTGAAGATAATTGCATACAAACCCAAAGCAGACGTCGATGAGGACCACTGCGCACGCAAATATCAGCAGATTACGAAAGAGTCTTTTCATTGGTTGTGGGTTAGAAACTAACATAGATAAACTGTCCGCCATCAAGCACGCCCATCGTCAACAGAAAGCAGAACAGGAACAAGTAGAACATCCATTTTACTATAGGTTTGTTGAGCAAAGTGATGCTCTGCGGGCAGAACTCCTCGCGCCATTCACGCAGAATCAACACTGGCAATGCCATTCCCAGTGAGATGACTACAATGCTGTCCAATGGCATTCCAGCAGAACTTGATTGCAGCGTAAGGATTCGTCCGATGACGCTGCATGAGTCAGCAAGGCTTGGCATGCGGAAGAATATCCACGCAAAGCTGACCAACAGGAACGTGACGACAATCCTCACGCCTCGTGACAGTGTTAGATGCCTTACGTGCGACTTGATTTCAGCTTTTATCTTCTCGCCAAACAATACTTTCTCTATTACTTGCAACAAGCCGTGGATTGCTCCCCATACGACAAAAGTCCAGTTTGCTCCATGCCACAAGCCGCTTACAAGAAACGTCACCATGATGTTGAGATACTGTTTCCACCGACTGCAACGGCTACCGCCAAGCGCAATATAGACGTGGGTGGTGAGCCATCGGGTAAGGGAAATGTGCCAGCGTCGCCAGAACTCGGTGACGGAGGCAGCGAAATAAGGGCGGTTGAAGTTGTTGATAAGTCGGAATCCCAACGTGCTTGCGATGCCTATTGCCATGAGCGAGTAGCCAGCGAAGTCGCAATAAATCTGTAGGGTATATGCAACACTTGCCACAAAACACATTGCACCACTATAATGAATGTAGTTGGCATAGACGATGTCAACAAACATCCCCAATCTATCGGCAATGACAAGTTTTATAAACATACCCCATACCAACCACTTCAGACCTTGCACCACGTCGCGATATTCCACGCGTTGAGGCGATTTTATCTGAGGCATAAGTTCGCTTGCAGTGCTGATAGGACCCGAAGTGATTTGCGGGAAGAAACTTACAAACAAAGCATAGTCGAGGAAGTTTTTCTCCACCTCGCAACGTCCGTGATACACGTCGAACACATAGCCGACAGCCTGAAAGGTGAAGAACGAAATGCCGACAGGTATTGCCCAGTTAAGCCCAGGCAGCGAGAAGTGCAAGCCTGCGGTTTCAAGCAAGGAGGTTACGTTTTCGTTTATGAAACCGTAGTACTTGAACACCACCAAGGGCAGCAACGCGAGCAAGGCAAACCAAATGCACATGCGCTGCTTGCCTGCAGCGAAGAATATACCGCCTATGTATGTAATTAAGGTAATGCCAAAGAGAACTATAGCGAAAGCAGGATTCCAGTTCATATATAATAGGTAGCTGACAAGCAAAAGGAATCCGTTTTGCCAACGATGCGCCCTTTGTGGAATAGCCATGCATATAATAAATATGAACGGAAACAGCAACCAGAAATTAAAACTGTTGAATGGCATATTGAAAATAAGTTTTCACAGATATAACACACATTTAAATGCAATCCTGCATTGAACCGTTGCAAAGTTACGAATAAGTTAGCAAAAAAAAAATCTTTTTTTGATTTTCTGATCGAAAGTAATTTCGACAACAAAGTCAAAAACCTCACTGCGCATGAAGTTGTAAGTTCTAATAGCCAATTAAGAAGAAATAATAATTAAAAAACTATAATAATCAGCCGTATGTTTTCACTCATTGGCGAAAAATAGTTATCTTTGTCGTTCAAATATTAGACTATGGTAAAAGTAGAAATTATAAACAAAAGCAAGCATCCACTTCCTGCGTATGCTACACCACAAAGTGCTGGCATGGACTTGCGCGCAAACCTTGACGAACCTGTCACACTCGGACCTCTTGAGAGGGCACTAATTCCTACGGGGCTCTTTATTGCGCTGCCTGATGGTTACGAAGCACAGATTCGCCCACGAAGCGGATTGGCTATAAAACATGGAATATCACTCGTCAACGCTCCTGGCACCATCGATGCCGACTACCGTGGAGAGATAGGTATCATACTCGTAAACCTTAGTAACGAGCCTTTCACAGTAAATGATGGTGAACGTGTGGCGCAGATGGTCATTGCACGATACGAGCAGGCTGACTTGACGGAAGTCAATGTGCTTGACGCGACTGAACGTGGCGCCGGAGGATTTGGACATACGGGGGCTTTGTAAGTTGTAAATTGTAAATGTAGCGATGCGTCGTTATTTACTTTTCATATTATTCTTCATCTGCTGTCAGTTGGGCAAGGCTGACACTGGAGTTGAGGGAATGGTACAAAACAAATTCCAGTACTATTTCCTTGAAGCCGTGTGCCAGCAAGAGAAGGGAAACTTTGCCGAAGCCTTCGAACTGCTTGAGCAATGCCGCAAGATAAACCCTGAGTCTGCCGAGGTGTGGTACATGCTTTCACGCTACTACTACAATATGAAAGACGCGACGAAGGCACGCATGGCAATGGAGAAGGCTGGCGAACTTGCACCAAAGAACGACTATTACCTTGAGATGATTGCTGAGTTCTGCATACAGAACAAAGAGAACGATAAGGCCATTGCTGCGTTCAAGAAGATTTACGAGAACGACCACGAGCGCGGTGATGTGCTCGAACGACTCGTGCAACTTGGCGCAATGTCAAGCGACTACGACGTAGTGCTGTGGGCACTGGATAGACTTGAAGTGCTCGAAGGAAAAAGCGAGCGACTGTCGATGACAAAATACCGCATCTTGCTTGAGCAGAAAAAAGACGACGAAGCACTCCAAGAACTTCAGGGACTGGCAAACAAATACTACAACGACCTGAACTATAAAGTGCTGCTTGGCGACTACTATGCCCAGCATGACAAAGACGATGAGGCGCTGAACATATATAATGAAGTGCTGGCTCAAGAACCTGCAAACATCACCGCTCAATCGTCGCTCTATCGTTACTATCTCGCCAAAGGCAATCAGGAAGAAGCGTATCGTATGGCACAGGAGATGGTCAACAACAAGTCGCTGAAACCAGAAGGCAAGGCGCAGATTATTGGATGGGCAATAGGCGAGAACGCAAAAAGCGGTAAAGACAGTACAGAGAACATTCGTCTCTTCCGTTCGATTCTTGCAAAGCCACAGGAAGATGCCTACATCCAGTTGATTTATGCCCACTACCTCGAATCAATAAATATGGCAGCGGATTCGGTCATCCCAGAGTATGAGAAGGTTCTTGCCGTTGAGCCAGACAATGAGGCTGCAACGCAAAGACTAATAGGAATGGCGTGGGACGGCAAAGACTTCGACCGAGTAATAAAACTCTG
>JAUNQM010000058.1:4562-10757 GCA_030536165.1 Prevotellaceae bacterium
CCATCGACGTGTTCCAACGCGGAGTATCAACAATCGACGAAAAGACAAGCCCTTCACTTGCCTCAGACTTCTACGCACTGCTTGGGGACCTGTATTATCAGGAAGGCATGAAACGTGAGGCATACTGCGCCTACGATTCTTGTCTGCAATGGCAGGAGGATAACATAGGCTGCCTCAACAACTATGCCTACTATCTCAGCATCGAAGACAAAGACCTCGACCGTGCAGAGAAGATGAGTTATAAGACCATAAAGAAGGACAAGGAAAACTCTACCTACATCGACACCTACGCATGGATATTGTTCAAGCAAAAGAGATATTCCGAGGCTCGCATTTACATTGACAAAGCCATCGAGCATCTCGATTCAATAAGTTCGACCACCGAAATCTACGACCATGCCGGCGACATCTATTATTATAATGGAGAAACCGATAAGGCGGTCGAGTTCTGGAACAAGGCTCTGCAACTCCAACCTGACGATAAACTACTGCAAAAGAAGATAAGGAAAAGGAAATATTTTAAGTTGTAAGTTGTAAATTTTCCTTTCGAAACATCGAATTATCGAAATCTCGAAAAAAACCGCATAACCACAAAAACCGCATGAGACACATATATAATATAATAGCACTTCTCTTTATCGCTTGCGTGATTACTGGCTGCAAGTCGTCGCAATCGACTGTAAGCACCACGCAAGCCATAAAGGAGACATCGGCAGCAGAGGACATCAGTTTCCTCCGCAAAGTGTCAGACAACTATCAGTATGCACAGAACATCACCACCAAAGTGAAGTTCTCGGCAAGCATGAACGGAGAAAGCGTATCGCTCAGCGGAAGTCTGAAGATGCGCCGCGACGACGTGATACAAGTCAGCCTCATGGCATTGGGATTCATCGAGGCAGCACGCTTTGAGTTCACGCCAGAGTACGCACTTTTCATCGACAGACTGCACAAGACGTGCGTCAGGGAGAAATACGAAGACATAAAGTTCTTAAAAGATAATGGTTTGAACTTCTACTCCTTCCAAGCATTGTTCTGGGACGAACTTTTCTGCCCTGGAAAGAATACTATCGGCGAAGGCGACCTAACCCTATTTAGTGTAGATAGGCTATCGGACAAGGCTGATATAACTCTTAAAAAGGAGGCAAAGCCAGACACCGATATTATGAATGCCACTTCATTTAAGTGGACTTCAGACAGCAAGACGTCAAAGATAACACAAGCCAACGTCAATTATGCCAATGGCAAGGATAAGGCGTCGCTTTCATGGGGCTACAGCAACTTCAAGACATTCTCGCGCAAACCTTTCCCAATGACGCAGAACATCAAAATCGAAACACCAAACGTTAAGGTTAATGCCACAGTCACATTTGGCAATCTCGACAACAACAGCGACTGGAACAACCGTACCGCCCTATCCGACAAATACAAGAAAGTGTCTATCGAGAGCCTTTTCTCGCAATTGGCAAAACAATAATCGAAAAATCGAAATATCGAACCAACCGCAAAACCGCAAAATGATAATCGAAAATCCTATAAATGAAGATGGCAAATGGAAAGTTCTAAAGAGCGAGTATATTTCCAAGCGTCCGTGGCTGACTGCACGCAAAGATTGTGTTGAACTCCCCGATGGAAGACAAAACCCTGAATACTGGGTGCTTGAATATCCTGATTGGGTCAACGTGATTGCAATCACCGACGACGGACACTTCGTCATGGAACGCCAGTACCGTCATGCGTTAGGCAACACCTGCTATGAGTTGCCTTGCGGAGTGATGGAAAAAGGCGAGACCCCACTTGAGGCTGCACAGAGAGAGCTACAAGAGGAAACAGGATATGCAGGTGGAGAATGGGATTTACTTATGTCGATGTCGCCTAATCCTGGTTCACAGACTAACATGTCGCACAGTTTTATTGCCAAAGGCGTGAAGAAAGTATCGGGTCAAAAACTCGACGAGACAGAAGACCTTTCCGTGCATCTCCTCACACTCGACGAGGTGCGTACTCTCTTGAAGAACCGTCAGATTATTCAAGCTCTCATGCTTGCTCCATTGTGGAGATATTTCGCAGAAAATAATTTACTGTAAAGCAGATGAAACGCTTCTTCCTCCTTGCCGCCTATATGGCTTTTGCTGTATGCTGCCATGCCGTTGACTTCGACACTTTCTTTGAAGACAACACACTTCGCATCGATTATATCTTTAGTGGCGACCATGACAAGCAGTCGATTTCATTAAGCCGACTCTGCAAAAAAAGCGTATGGGCAGGACGACGGGCACACCTCGATGAGGAATACCTCAAAGGCGACGGTCAACTATACGTCTATGACCACGCTACGCAACAACTCATCTACGTCCACAACTTCTCATCTCTCTTCAGTGAATGGCTCATGACAGATGAGGCACAGCATACGTCGAAAGCGTTTGCTACATCATACAACATTCCTTTCCCAAAGCGCACAATCGACGTGAAGATTCGTCTGCTCGACCACCACGCAAAGCCTCTCACCGAACTTTCAATCATGGTAGATCCTACCGATATCCTCATCCGACGCATCGGTGAAAACGGCATACCTTATAAATATCTGCTAAAGAACGGCAGCCCAAGCGACTGCATCGACCTTGCCATTGTGGCTGAAGGATACACCGACAAAGAGATGGATAAGTTCTATCGCGACTGCGACAATGCCGTAGAAGCCTTATTTACCAACGAGCCTTTCACACAACTGAAAGGCAAGTTCAACATTGTGGCTGTTGCGCCGACATCAATGGACAGCGGGCCATCTGTGCCTCACGACAGCATCTGGACCGTCACAGCCCTCGGTAGCCACTTCGACACATTCTATTCCGACCGCTACCTTACCATCCCCGACGACCATAAACTCCACGACATACTGAGCAACGTACCGTTTGAGCACATTATCACACTTGTCAACACTCCTGTGTATGGTGGTGGAGGCATCTTCAACCAATGGCTCACGTTTTCGTCAGACAACAAGAAGTCTGCAAAGGTCTTTGTCCATGAATTCGGGCATGCATACGCAGGTCTTGGCGATGAATACGACACCGAGGAATACATAGAAGAACGCTACCCTGCCGACGCAGAGCCGTGGGAGCCGAACCTAACAACCATGAAAGATTTCGCAAAGAAATGGGAAGACATGGTTGGCAAGGACGGCGTGGGCGTGTTTGAAGGTGCTGGATACATGAAGAAAGGCTGCTACCGCCCAGTCGATGTCTGCCTGATGCGCATGGTACGTCCTACCGACAACTTCTGCCCAGTATGCATACGAGCCATCCTCGGCATCACTGATTTCTATACATCCAAATAACACTTCTGCAACATTTATTTTTTCAAGTGATAATATTTGCGAAAAAGCAAGACTTTTTTCGCAAAAAGGCTCATGTTTGCATGCCGCGCATAGTAATAAGGTAATTGCGGCAATCAATCATCAATAAAACAAGGCCTCCACACCTCAGGTGTGACCTGCGTAACACCTAAGGAGTGACCACCCCTAACACCTAAGGTGTGAAAAACGTGACACCTTAGGTGTGGAGGCCTAAAAAACGCAATGAGCACTGCTGTGACAAATTTTATATAGAATCGATAAAAAATATAGAGGCTATCCGAAAAAATCCCACCAAAAGCAGGACTTTTTCTTCATTTGTGCTCATACGCGCACGTACGCCCGCGCGCACACGCGTAATATAATAAGGTGTAGGGTCATGTACAATTTACCATTTCTTGCGCTCCGTAGGTGCTCAGGCGAGCAAGCTCGGAGTCCAATGTACAATTTAAGGCTCAGTGGAAATTCCCGTAAACCTATAATGAATGATTTTGTGGCGTAGATAAAATGAAAAATCCTCAATAGAACCGAAGTTACTATCGAGGATCAATGAAAGGAGGAAAAAGTGGTACCACCAGGAATCGAACCGGGGACACAAGGATTTTCAGTCCTTTGCTCTACCAACTGAGCTATGGCACCATTTGTTTTTCTTTTTTTGCTTTTCTCTCAAAGCGGATGCAAAGGTAACAATTTATTCCGAAACTGCAATGTTTTGCCGTGGATTAAGCTGTTATTTTTTGTTTTTTTAACAATATTAGAACTTAACCATCTTGATTGCGGTGATTGCACATTCGTCGCCCTTATTGCCGAGTGCGCCTCCGCTGCGGGCTTTTGCCTGCTCCATGTTCTCGGTTGTGAGCAGTCCGAAGATGACTGGTATGTTGCTAGTTGCGTTGATTTGAGCGATACCTGCCGATACGCCTTGACAGATGTAGTCGAAGTGTGGTGTTTCGCCGCGCACTACGCATCCGATGACTATGATTGCGTCGAGTTCATCGCGCAGCGCCATCTGGTGTGCGCCATAGACGAGTTCAAAGCTTCCAGGAACTGACTTTACGCGAATATTTTCCTCAAGAGCACCGTTCTTGAGCAGTGTGTTTACGCATCCGTCGAGCATCGCGCTGGTAATTTCTGCATTCCATTCGCTGACAACTATGCCGAAGCACATCTTGCCCGCGTTAGGTATTTCGTCGGGATTGTAGTCGGAAAGATTGTGGAAAAGTGTTGCCATTTGTATAAATTTCTATTCTTTCAAGTCCATGCGTCTGTACTCTGATCTCACGCAGAGAAATTCTGACCTTTTAGGTCTGCATCTTAATGCTTGTTCAAGTCTAAATAAGTTTATCCTTGTCCCATCATTAAAATGCAACATCTTCGATGTTTTGGAATTTTAGCAGAGGCGCAAAGGAGCGCAGAGTTTTTCGTTTAGACGAGCCTTAGCGTTCTCTGTTTCTTTGCGATGCAGCTTGAAAGTTCTGGAAAGAACTTATATCAGGTTTGGAGAATTACAACGAATGCTTGCATTCGGTGTGATTTTACAAAAATGATATAAAGGCATAGCCTTTGAGCTGCACTCTGCGTGAAATGATACTGGTAAACTTGTACAAAAAATTACGCTGACATTGATACTGCGGCAACTTGTAGAACCGTCGCCGATAGTCAGTTTCAATGTCAGCGTCTGTGAGTTTGTTTATTCTGTTACGCGCTCGATGTACTTATCAATCTCTTGATAAACCATTGAGTTAATATACTTTTCTTTTACTTCCTTGTAGAGTTTAAGAGCTTCGTCCTTCTTGCCCTGGCTTTCGAGAATCTCGCCTGCCTGAACGAGGAATGTAGGTGAGAGGCTGTTGTTGTCGGCCTTCTTAGCAGCTTCCTTGAGTGAAGAAACAGCCTTGTCGAGCTTGTTGAGGTGAGCATATACGTTGCCGAGGGCACCGATACCTGCTGGTGATACCATCTGGTCGTCAGCTGGATCCCAGTCTGTGAGGTACCTTTCAGCATCCTCATACTTGCCGAGCTGTGCATAGCAAAGACCGCAATAAAGCTTTGCGAGGTTGCCTGCGTCAGTTGAGCTGTAGTCGTTGGCTACTGAGATGAGTCCA
The DNA here is from genome assembly GCA_030536165.1 of Prevotellaceae bacterium. Lineage (GTDB taxonomy): Bacteria > Bacteroidota > Bacteroidia > Bacteroidales > Bacteroidaceae > Prevotella. The sequence goes on from JAUNQM010000058.1 coordinate 10,011, forward strand.
GGGAAAGTAGCCTTGTCGCCGTTGAGTGCCTTGTCGAAATCTTCAGCATTGAAGTATTCCTGACCCTTTGCAAGAATAGTGCTTGCCTTTTCTGCTCTTGGCTCAATTACGTAGTTCTTAACTAATATCGCACCTGCGATGATAACGATGATTGCTGCAAGGGCAATCAAAAGTGGCTTCTGATACTTAAGTACGAATGCCTCTGACTTGTTTAGAGTCTCTTCCATTGCGGAAGTCTGAGTGTTTTTTGTGTTTGCCATATTTGTTTTAAGTTTTATATTCTTTTTCGCATTTCTACAAAAATCGTTGCAAAGTTAATAAATATTTGAGAATAGACAATTGATATTTGCGTTTTTTTTGTTTTTCAAGTGTTTTTTCTTTGTTTTCTTGACTAAAATGCCTAACTTTGCATCAAATATGGTTGTAACTTTCAAAGTTCTTGGAGAAGCCAAGCAGCAGATCCGATGACGTATGTGTAAACAATAGACAACAATTATCGAATTGCTTTGTCCTGTCGGACAATGTATCATTTCTGTGATAAAAGCCTGAAAACAAGTTTTCGTCATTTACCACATACTTGATACGATTGACTGCGTCAATCAAAGCAATAATTATTCAACAATGTTTCAACAAATTTATTAAATTGATGAGTATTTTGTCGAATAATAATTTATGATTACTTGCGCAGCAAGTTGGTAGTAGGATAATCAAGTCTGACGGAGCTTGCTTCAAGACTGAATTGATTAG
>JAUNQM010000310.1:0-1146 GCA_030536165.1 Prevotellaceae bacterium
GGCAAAGTTTTTCAAAACTTCGGACAAAGTTTTGCAAAACTTTTTTCGAGTATTTGTGACGACTTAAGCAAAGCATAGTGATGAGTCGAGCGACGATATGTGATGAATAGATAAAATAGATGTCATAGCCGCTGTAGAGCATAAGTAATAGAACCTACAAACGGAAAACAAAAACCGTAAAAAATATTTTGTATTTCGCTCAACTTGCACTATCTTTGCATCCATGAAAATAATAGGTATAGGAGAGACCGTTTTCGACATCATCTTCCGCAATAATCAGCCCGACAAGGCTGTGCCTGGCGGAAGCACGTTCAATGCGATGATTTCGCTCGGACGTACGCTTGGCGTTGAGGGCATCGCGTGCTATATGATTTCTGAGACTGGCGACGACCACGTTGGTCGCATCATCGTCGATTTCCTAAAGCAGAACAATGTCTCAGCCGACTACGTCACGGTGCACGAAGGCACGAAGTCGCACGTGTCGCTTGCCTTTCTCGATGAGAACAACGACGCCCAATACACGTTCTACAAAGACCATCGGCATGCCGACATACCTATGTCATTCCCTGAAGTGAGCAGCGACGACCTGGTGCTGTTTGGCAGTTTCTTTGCCATAAATCCCGTGATACGTAAGATGACAAAGGCATTTCTCACACAAGCACACGACGCTGGGGCAATGCTATACTACGATATTAACTTCCGCAAGAACCATCAGGCAGACCTCCCGCGCGTGCGCGAGAATATTAAGGAGAACTACGACCTTGCGACTGTGGTGCGCGGAAGTGCCGAAGACTTCGACTTCCTCTACGGCACGAAAGACGCAGCACGCGTCTATCACGAGCATGTCGAGCCGCATTGCAAGAACTTCATCTGCACCGACGGAGGCAATGCGATACGTGTGTTTACGCCAGAGGTTGATGGTCTGGAGATACCAGTGAAGCCGATAGAGACTGTGAGCACCATCGGTGCTGGCGACAACTTCAACGCGGGTTTCCTATATGGCATGGCGAAGTATGGCGTGGGCTTTGACTTGGAGCGGATGAAGAAGGCAATCTGTATTGCGCAACAGTTCTCATCTGCCGTCTGCCAGAGCATATTTAATTATGTAGATAAAGCTGTGCTTGCCGAGCTTGAAAACAACAACAT
>JAUNQM010000310.1:1156-2658 GCA_030536165.1 Prevotellaceae bacterium
TTGTAAATTGTAAATTTTCCTTTCGAAACATCGAATTATCGAAATCTCGAAAAAACCGCAAAACCGTATAAAACAATGGAAGAAACAAAAAAGACCAGTCTGCCTGAAAACGCGTTCAGGGAACTGAAAGAAGGAGAGAGTTACGAACCGCTGATGTCGCCAAAGCAGAAATATCGCGAGGTGACTCCGTGGAGTATATGCTGGGGTATTGTGATGGCAATTATCTTCTCGGCAGCAACGGCTTACTTAGGACTTAAAGTCGGCCAGGTGTTTGAGGCAGCCATACCTATTACTATTATAGCAGTGGGCATGAGTGGCGCGGCACACCGTAAAGACCCTCTCGGCGAGAATGTGATTATACAGAGCATCGGTGCATGCTCGGGTATGATTGTCGCAGGTGCCATCTTCACGCTGCCTGCACTTTACATACTGCAATACTCACACCCTGATATTACGGTCAATTTCCTCCACGTATTCCTTGCTTCACTCTTGGGTGGAATACTCGGCATACTGTTCCTAATACCATTCCGCAAATACTTTGTCAAGGACATGCACGGCAAATATCCATTCCCAGAGGCAACGGCTTCAACGCAGGTGCTTGTGTCGGGAGAGCAAGGCGGAAGTCAGGCTAAATCGCTCTTGGTGGCAGGTATCATCGGTGGTATCTACGACTTCCTCGTAGCATCTTTTGGCACATGGACAGAAAACTTCTCAAGTCGCGTGACAGAACTTGGATGCGTAGTTGCCGACAAAGCTAAACTGCTTTTCAACATCAACACATCGGCAGCATTGCTCGGTATGGGATACATCGTCGGTCTGAAGTATGCAAGCATCATCTGCTTTGGTAGCGTCATCGTTTGGTGGGTGATTGTTCCACTCATTGCCGTGGTATTCCCTGACCTTGAGGTCGTGACAGGCGTTGCTGCATCAACGGCTACACCAGAGCAAATCTTCCTCTATGCAAAGAGCATCGGTATCGGAGGTATTGCAACGGCAGGTATTATCGGTGTGATTAAGAGCTGGGGAGTAATCAAGAACTCTTTCTCGCTCGTAGGTCAGATATTCAGCAAGAAAGAAGGCGGCAACGCAGAGGCAGAGGCAATCCGCACACAGCGCGACATACCGATGAAGATTATCGCAGGTGGAACGGTGCTTGCCATTCTCGTTACCACAATCTTTTTCTTCTTCGGACCAATGGAAGGCAACCTGCTCTTTACCATCGTGGGCATAATCATCGTGGCTTGCATAGCATTCCTGTTCACGACCGTCGCAGCCAACGCCATTGCCATTGTGGGCAGTAATCCTGTAAGCGGTATGACGCTAATGACGCTCATCCTTTCAAGTATCATCATGGTGCTCGTCGGGCTTAACGGCATTCACGGAATGGTGGCTGCACTCATCATGGGTGGTGTGGTTTGCACAGCACTCAGCAGCGCAGGGTCATTCGTTACCGACCTTAAGATTGGCTACTGGCTTGGATCTACTCCTAAACACCAAGAGAC
>JAUNQM010000311.1 GCA_030536165.1 Prevotellaceae bacterium
CCTTGCTGTCTACTGGGAGACGGAATGTAATCGGTGCAGTGATTGCTTCATTTGGTATAACCGCTATAACTGTGACAGATTTACCCTCTTCATCAGTTACGGTTATATTAGCAATAGGCTTGACCTCAAAGGTCATTTCAGTCACGGTTGTTTTGTTCTCTTCTGTACCTGTTTGTGTTACGGTAGCCGCCGTTAGATCGACCGTGATCTGCTTGGTTACGTCGGTATCGACAAACTTTTCACCCTCGCCGTCACTTGTTGTCTTAATAGTTATCTCGTCATCTTTAGATGCAGTTGCTGAACCATTTTTAAATTTTTCGCTTGCCGCTTCCTTAACAGCATTCAAAACCATAGAAAGATCAAATCCATCTACTTTTTCTTCAACCTTGACAGTAGCAGGGGTTGCTTCTTCAATCTTGGTTTCAGTAAAACCGGTTACTTCGGGGTTATTGAGAGTTTTTGTAATGGCCTCTGCGGCTTGCTGTGTGGTAGGTTGTCCTTCGCCAGTACCGGCACCCTCAACGTCAATCGTTTCACCGCCGACGGTGATAATGTTGTCTTCGCCTACAACTGCCGGTTCAATAATTACTTCGGCAGGTTTAACGATGTAAGGATACTCTGTCTTTGTCGTTTCATCGGTGTTGGAAACACAGACATAGCCATTAGCAACTAATTCTGGCACATTTGTTTTTTCTGAATAATAGCCACCAGAAAGAGAAACAGAGCCTTTATTTACATTTTCGTTAGCCTTGTTTGTGTAATACTGAACTGCAAAACCATTTGTGCTCTTAAAGAACCCACCAGTTACAGTAACAACTGGTTTATGATCGGAATAGGTATCCTCAATATAAAGCGCATCACCTGTGCATTCCGCACCGCTTGATGTTGCTTGCGGATCCTTTTTTGTCCCAGTCGCAATCAACTTTGCACCACCGGAAATGGTCACATTGCCACCCTTGATTGCAACAGCCGTTGCAGCAGTCAGTGTGCCACCCTTAATCTCAACAGTATTTTCTGCCGGATTATAAAATGCCATACCTTCATTTCCCGTGCTGGAAATATTACCACCATTTATGATAATTTTATTATGACCTCCGTCATACCAGTCTGTGGTACCGTTGGAAAGAATAGCAGCTTTGCCGGAAGCAGTGATTGTAGCACCCTCATTGACGATAATCTGTGCAGTAGCGCCCTTTGCGGAAACACCGTAGGAACCGGTGATTGTACCGCCGTTCACCGTCAGCTCAGGCAGCATCTGATTCGTCTGACAATCCGCAAGTGCAGTATTTCCGATGACATAGATTGCTGCATAATCACCATGGATTTCGCCACTGTTGACTGTGAGCTTTCCGTTACCGTAAACAAGAATAGCTTTAGTCGTGCCATAGTTGTAACTTCCTGCGGAAATCTTGCCGTTTGCATCTTGGCTGTTATCGCAAATGGTGACCTCACCATAGTTCACAATCATAAAGCGCACAGGAACACCATTTGCCAGTGCGGTTTCCGTAGTTGTAAATTCAAAATCAGTTTCGGCATTTTTTATTGTCTTGCCGTTCAGGTCAAGCGTAAACTTTTTATCGGCTGCTATCGTTAATTCTTTAGTTAAAGTAATATCTTCTAACAGCGTGATGGTATCGTTATTATTTGCTGCTGCGATAGCATCGGTAAGTGATGCATACGTATTTTTATCAATCTTCGCCACAGGATCTTTAGCCTTAACGACATAAGGATAAGCTGTCTTTGTCGCTTCGTCCGTATTATTGACGCATTCATAGCCATCAGCGATTTCATTCGTAGCAGGTCCAATCTTGAACAGACCACCTATGATATAGCCGTTTGGCTTCACAGTTGCAGATGTAAAATCATCAAACTGGACAAGCATTGCCGTATTATACGTGTTAAACTTGCCGTTCGTGACAGTGAATTTCAGAGTAGAACAATCCGTCACTGAGCTCGATTGATCATCGCAATAAACGATTGCGTTTCCGTCCTCATTGGTGTTTTTGATATTCTGCACAATAAACTTGCCGCCGTTGATGGTCACATTCGCGTTCGGCTTGGAGCCACTCGCAATCTGCATCGTCATAGGAGAGAAACGACCTGTTGTAATAATTGAACCACCGTTGATGGTCACATTGCAGACTGAGGTGTTGTTATAGACATAGTTACTTAGAGCGTTATATTCGCCAATGACGGAACCTCCGTTAATTGTCAGATAAACTGTCTGATTCGCTCCGGCCTCGTTACGAAGCGCCCATTTCAGATTTTGTCCGCCGCCAACTTCGTCACTTGTCTCTTCAATCGTACCAGCAGTCAGTTTCATCACGTTCTTATTGAGAACAGTGTAGTGACCGGCAAAGTTGTTCGTTTCGGGTGTGGTGCTGGACGTAATCTCGCCGTTCTTGTCCATACTAGTATCAGTAATTTCAAGCGTACCATTGTTTGTCAGGAATGCCCAAGTAGATTCGTTCAGGTTTTTACCAGTGATTATTTTGCCGTTCAGATCGAGAACGATGTTCTGATCCGCCTCAATAGTCATAGTAGCGTTGTCAGTAAAAGTCTCATCAGCAATCATTGTGATTGTTGTTGCAATATCAGTATTTTTTGGTACAGCTGCAACTGCGTTTGCTAAACTGTTATATATT
>JAUNQM010000312.1 GCA_030536165.1 Prevotellaceae bacterium
GAGATTGAGCTTCGTACAGTTGAGACTAACGCCGCAGGATTCACGCGCATGATTGACACGGTTTTCCATTATTTCGAGCGACATCAAGAGCGAAAGGGTCAGATAGCATGCGTGAGTAGCATCGCAGGCACGAAAGGTCTCGGCGCTGCACCGTCATACTCTGCCACAAAAGCCTATTGCAACACATACATGGAGGCATTGGAGCTGCTTGCAACAATGAAACACCTTCATTTTACCTTCACCGATATTCGTCCTGGTTTTGTCAACACCGACCTCTTGAAAGGCGACTACAAATACCCAATGATGATGCTCCCTCAATACGTTGCAAAGGCACTTGTGCATGGCATAGAAAAGGAGAAACGAGTAGTAACCATCGACTGGAGGTATCGCATCATGGTATTCTTCTGGCGACTCATTCCAAAGTGTATCTGGGTAAAGATGAAGGTACAATAACGTGATAGGCAAGCTACTAAAAAAAGGTCAGTCGTGCAACTGCACAACTGACCTTTATATATAATAATGTATAGAAGATTACTTTTCTTCTTCTGCAAGTTCTTCCTCGTGAGCCTTGATGAGTTCGTTCTGAACATCGTTTGGAACGAGTTCATAGCTTGCGAACTTAGTGCTGAAGCTTGCACGTCCACCAGTGATACTACTGAGTGTGATGCTGTAGCTCTGCATTTCCTTGAGAGGAACCTTAGCAAGAAGCTTCTGGTATCCAGCTTCGCTGTCCATACCCATGATGATAGCGCGGCGTCCCTGAAGGTCGCTCATCACGTCACCCATGTAGTCAGAAGGAACGAGAACCTCGAGGTCGTAGATAGGTTCGAGAATCTTAGGACCAGCTGCCTTAAATGCTGCTGAGAATGCGTTACGTCCTGCGAGCATGAATGAAAGTTCGTTTGAATCAACTGGGTGCATCTTACCATCATATACAACAACGCGAACGTCGCGAGCGTAACTACCTGTAAGAGGTCCACGGTTCATACAATCCATGATACCCTTCTGGATAGCTGGCATGAAGCGAGTATCGATAGCACCACCAACTACTGAGTTGATGAATACGAGCTTGCCGCCCCAATCGAGTGGGAATTCTTCCTTACCCTTCATGTTAACCTTGAATTCCTGTCCGTTGAAGTTATATACTACAGGATCTTCCATACCCTCTGTGTAAGGTTCAACAATGAGGTGTACTTCACCAAACTGACCAGCACCACCTGACTGCTTCTTATGACGATAGTCTGCACGTGCCTGCTTTGTGATAGTCTCACGGTAAGGGATGCGTGGCTCATCGTATGTAGTAATAATCTTGTCGAGGTTTTCAAGTCTCCACTTCAATGTACGGAGGTGGAACTCACCCTGACCGCTGACGATAGTCTGACGCAATTCCTTGCTCTGCTCTACGAGCCATGTTGGGTCTTCCTGATGCATGCGGAAGATTGCTGCCATCATCTTTTCTGTCTCAGCCTCGTTGTTAGCCTTGATAGCACGAGAATACTTTGAGTTAGGGTATTCGATGAAGTTGAACTTGATATCGTTGTTGCCTTCTACGAGTGTGTTGCCAGTCTTAACGTCCTTCAACTTAACTGTACAACCCATGTCGCCTGCCTCGAGTGCGTCAATCTTTTCGCGTGTGCCACCTGCACAAGTGAATATCTGGCCAAGACGCTCCTTGCTGCCACGGTCGCTGTTTGTGAGGTCCATACCTTCCTTCAGCGTACCACTCATTACCTTGAAGTAAGAAACTTCACCGATGTGTGGTTCCATAGCTGTCTTGAAGAAGAACACTGCGAGAGGTCCGTTTGCATCTGGTGCGATTTCGTCACCCTTAACGTCCTTTACCTTTGGCATTTCGTCAATCATTGGAGCACATTCTGCTATAAACTGCATGAAGCGGCTTACACCGATGCACTTCTGACCGCATGCGCAGAATACAGGGAAGATTGAGCGAGAAACGAATCCCTTGCGGATACCGTCCTTTATTTCATCTTCAGAGAGCGTCATCTCTTCGAAGAACTTCTCCATGAGAGCCTCATCGTTTTCAGCTGCCATTTCAATGAGTTCAGCGCGCATCTCTTCTGCCTTGTCCTGAAGGTCAGCAGGGATGTCTTCTACTACAGGAGCAGAACCGTCGCCCTTGAATGTGAGCTTCTTCATCATGATAAGGTCGATGACTGAGTTGAAGTCCTGACCTGTTGTTACAGGGAACTGTGCAGGAACAACCTTGCCACCATAAGCTTCCTTCATGTTTGAAAGCACTACATCGTAGTCACTCTCTTTGTCGAGCTGGTTTACCAGGAACATTACAGGTTCCTTGCACTTATTTGCATTGCGGAATGCGTTCTGTGTTCCAACTTCTGGACCATACTGTGCATTGATTACGATTGCTGCAAGGTCTGTTACGTTCATTGCTGTGATTGAACCTCCTACGAAGTCATCACTTCCTGGGCAGTCGATGAAGTTCAGCTTCTTTCCGTTTGACTCTACAGCAAACACTGTTGGGAATACTGAATAACCATACTCCTGCTCAACTGGGAAATAGTCACACACCGTGTTCTTAGCCTCAACTGTACCACGGCGCTTAATCACCCCGCCTTCGAACAAAATAGACTCTGCGAGAGTGGTCTTACCTGCACC
>JAUNQM010000313.1 GCA_030536165.1 Prevotellaceae bacterium
AGGCTACACCTTATTTATAACGCGCGTATGCGCACGCGCACGCACGCGTATGAGCACAATAGCTGAAAAAGTCCTATGTTTTGGACAGAAATTATCGGTCCTTTGTGTATCATTGATTGTACATAGTTCTGACGCATAAAACAGGCCTTCACACCTCAGGAGTGACAATGCTCACACCTCAGGTGTGAAAGGTGGTAACACCTTAGGTGTTTCAATGGCAACACCTAAGGTGTGGAGGCCTAAAATAAGGGACAACACAAAAAACAGTCAACGAAGTATTCATTAGAGATAAGAAATAAAGCGGAAACGATGTTAAAAATGCGACTTACGCGCCCCTCATTGGCGATGGTTCTTGCCATTTTCGTGTGCTTTATATGGGGCGAGACATTCGTGTCATCGAAAGTGCTGCTGTCGAACGGCTTATTGCCTTCCGACATCTTCTTCATGCGTTTCATCATAGCCTATGTATGTTTGCTGACAGTCTCACATAAGTGTCTGTGGGCACAATCTTTCCGCGACGAGATACTTCTGCTATTGTTAGGCATTGCTGGCGGATCGCTTTATTTTCTTTCAGAGAATATGGCGCTGGAGTACTCTACAGCCTCGAATGTTAGCATCATAGTAGGCACAACGCCAATGTCAACAGCCCTTCTGCTGGCTTGCTTCTATGAAGAAGAACGCATGTCGAAAGTACAGATTCTGGGCTCGCTTATTGCCTTCGTGGGGCTTGTACTTGTGGTGCTCAATGGTCAGTTGATACTCCATCTCAATCCACTTGGCGACACGTTAGCCATCTGTGCTTCACTTACATGGGCGGTATATTCGCTCATAATAAAACGTCTTTCGGCTGGCTACGACGCCATGTTTATCACGCGCAAAGTGTTTGCTTACGGCCTCATCACCATACTGCCGTGGCTCATCTTTGTCAATCCGTTGCAGACTGACATGAAAGTATTGCTGCAGCCTGTGGTTTGGGGAAACCTCGTGTATCTTGGTGTTGTGGCATCTATGCTCTGCTTCGTGCTGTGGAACTGGATATTGCCACGTCTCGGAGTTGTCAAGGCAACCAATGTTGTCTATACGCAGAGCATTTTCACGATGGCGATTTCTGCCGTTGTTTTGCATGAGCGCATCACTCTTATGGCTATCATTGGAGCGTTGATACTGATTGCGGGAATGGTGCTAATAACTATTAAACGAGGACGTTGAGACCTGTTAAACTTGAAAAATAAAACTACGCTAAATAAAACCGAAGAAATGGAAAAGGAAGTAAGGGAACGAATTATTGCGCTGTTAAAGCGTGAGGTAGTGCCTGCCATTGGCTGCACAGAACCTATGGCTGTTGCGTTGTGCACATCAAAAGCAAAGGAGATACTTGGAGAAATGCCTGTAGGAATTGAGGTGCGTCTGAGTCCAAATATACTCAAGAATGCAATGGGAGTCGGTGTGCCAGGCACAGGCATGGTGGGACTGCCTATTGCCGTAGCGCTCGGTGCTATCGTGGGAAAGAGTGAATATGGGCTTGAAGTGTTGAAGGATATCATGCCAGAGGCAGTTGCCGAAGGGCGTAGTATGATAGAAAGCGGCGCAATAAACATTGGCTTGAAACAAGGAGTACACGAGAAACTGTATATTGAGGTGATATGTACGGCTGCAGATGGTCGCAAGGCTACGGCTCGCATAGCTCATACACATACTAATTTTGTAGGTGACGAATGGCAAGATAGCTCGGTGGAATCGGAACAAATTGATGAAGATGCACTCTCGCTTCGCTTGGTTTATGACTTCGCAACAACAGCGCCTATTGAAGAAATTGAGTTTATCAACGAGGCGGCAAGGATGAATGAAAAGGCTGCACAAGCTGCACTGAAGGGCAACTATGGACACGATTTAGGCAAGACGCTTTCACGCCCGTTAGGAATAGGAATTATGGGTAACAGCATCTTTTCACACATTCTTTCAGCCACAAGCGCTGCATGCGACGCACGAATGGCTGGAGCAATGATTCCTGTGATGAGCAATTCGGGTTCGGGCAATCAGGGCATAGCTGCCACGATGCCTGTGGTGGTGTTTGCGAGAGAGAATCACAACACGGATGAAGAATTGACGCGAGCGCTGATTCTTTCCCATCTCACCGCAATATATGTAAAAGAAAGTCTTGGAAGGTTAAGCGCTCTTTGTGGCTGCGTTGTGGCTGCGACAGGGTCGAGCTGTGGCATTACTTACCTCATGGGAGGCAAGTATGAACATGTGTCGTATTCGGTGAAGAACATGATTGCAAACCTTGCAGGAATGGTGTGCGACGGTGCTAAACCTTCGTGTGCGCTGAAGGTGTCGAGCGGTGTATCGACGGCAGTATTATCGGCAATGCTTGCTATACAGAATAGATACGTGACCTCGGTCGAGGGATTGATTGACGATGATGTTGATAAGTCGATACACAATCTCACGAAGATAGGTCACGATGGTATGGACGAGACCGACCGCATAGTGCTCGACATAATGACAAGCAAATAGAATCATTTACAATTTACCATTTACAATGTACTATTTGCGGTTATGCGGTTGGACGGTTTTTCGGGCTTATTTTTATAGGAGTTAAAGGAGTCACGGAGTTAAAGGA
>JAUNQM010000314.1 GCA_030536165.1 Prevotellaceae bacterium
AAATGAATATACTTTCTCCAAAAGTTGTTGTCATGATAACTGGATGGAATCGGAATAGGACATATTGTTGTATATATGACGATGATCCTAACCCCCTGGAAGAGAAGACTTGGTATTGTGGCAATAATTTTTCATGCAAATCAGCCGCTTTTATTCAAGATGGTTTTCTTTATATTGTAACTGACCGACCGGACGCAAGGGATGAAAGTCAAAATCACATAATAGAACACGCAAATTGTATTATAGAGTTGATTGATAAGTATTCTTACCTGGTTTCTGAAAAATAATGCAAGCCTGCAGCCGTAACGTTAAACTATAAGTCATATGGCACTGAATCAGACAAATAAACTTGTGTGGATTGTAGAAACAATCTACAAGGCACGCAAGATTACATTTGAAGATCTCAATCGCAAATGGATGGACAATGTCGATCTTAGCGGTGGAGAAGAAATGCTGAAGAGGACATTCCACAAATGGAAGTGGAATATCTTTGACATATTTGGGCTCGAAATAGAATGCGAGAAGGCTGCTCCATATCGTTATTACATTGAGAATGTAGATGACATGAAGCGAGGAAGTATTGAAAACTGGCTTCTCAGTACTTATTCGGTTAGCAATTCTCTTATCGAGAGCAAATCCATCAAGGATAGGATAATACTCGAAGAAATACCAAGCGGACGCGAATACCTCGAACCCATCATTGATGCAATGAAGAAGAATCGCTTCATTCACATTACGCATTACAACTATTGGCGTGAGGACACACGTGAGCATTACCTAATGCCACTGTGTCTAAAGCTCTTCCGTCAGCGTTGGTATATGGTAGGTCGCACATGGCCAGCAGGAAAAGACATTCTCTTTAGCCTTGACCGAATACGAGATTTCCGCTTGTCCAGTCATACCTTTGAGTTTCCTGAAGACTTTTCACCACAGGAATACTTTGAAGGTTGTTTCGGTATCATACCAGACAAGAATTGTAAGGTTGAAGATGTGCTCCTGAAAGTTAATGCCGGACAAGCCAACTACATGCGAGACCTTCCTATGATGGGAAATCAGCAGGAAATTGACAGCAATGACGAATACAGTATCTTCAAACTAAGAGTTCGCCCGACCTTTGATTTCCAACAGGAACTGCTATGGAACCGTGAGGAACTTGAAGTACTCGAACCTCTCTGGCTTCGCAAGGAGATTGCAGGTGCTGTAAAAAGAATGTGGAACAAATACAAAGAAGACAAATGAAGGACTTTGCAGCAATAGACTTTGAGACCGCCAACAACGAACGCTCTTCTGTTTGTAGCGTTGGTGTAGTCATATATCGTGACGGCAAGAAGGTGGATGAGTTCTACTCGCTCATCAAACCAGAGCCGGAATACTATAATTACTGGTGCAGTCAGGTTCATGGACTTTCGGCAGAAGATACAGAGGATGCCCCAGTGTTTCCTGTGGTATGGAAGCAGATTGAACCAAAGATAGCAGGACTCCCACTTGTTGCTCACAACAAGGCATTTGACGAGAGTTGTCTGAAAGCCGTATTCAGGGTGTATCAGATGGATTATCCTGATTATGAGTTCCTTTGCACTTGTATTGCCTCTCGCAAGGTATGGCCAGAGGGACACCACAACCTCGACATAATTGCCGCACGTTGTGGTTACAACTTAGAGAATCATCATCACGCTTTGGCAGACGCAGATGCATGTGCTGCCATTGCATTACAGATATTGTAAGCATAAACATTATGGATGAACTAATATATAATGTACAAGATATATTTCAAGATTATTTGAAGACGCATGATTGCGAATTTTTCAATATTCCTGAATATCAGCGTGGCTACAAATGGACTGCTGAAAATGTCACCAAATTACTCGATGACTTAAAGAACTTTGAGAAGTCATCGGAAGATGAGTTCTATTGCTTACAGAATATCACTATAACAAAGACCATCTTTGAAGGAAGAAACTGTTTTAATGTCATAGATGGGCAGCAAAGACTTACAACGCTTTTCATAATCATATCTTATATGCAAAGGAATTTTGCAGAAAAGATTATACCTGCAAATTCTATGATATTGAAGTATTCTATCCGTACCACAACTCATGATTTTCTCAATCAGTCTGTGTTGTCGGGGACATTATGGAATGCGGAGATAAATCCTAATGATGCTGACTCCAAGGATAAGTATTACATTATGGAAGTTGCAAGAGCGGTCGGAAAATGGTTCGAGGAAAATAAAGACTACCATATAGAAAATATCATCCTTAACGATTTACGTCTAATTATCAATCAAGTAGAAAGCGGTGAAGAAGAAACTGTATTCGCAAGTTTGAATGGTGGTAAGGTAGATCTTGACGGAGCAGACCTTGTCCGTGCCATACTCATTACTCGTGCTGCAAAACAGAAGTACCCTTCAGTAGTAACTAAGGATAAGATACATCAAATAACAAATGATGATATAAACCTGAACATAAATATCAGCGTATCTTCTCAGGGTAAAATCAATGAGTACAGAGTAAAGCTTGGCATTGAATTGGACAAAATGAATCTTTGGTGGTCAGATAAGTCTGTAAGAAACTATTTTGAACAACTTCTTCCTAACAGAATTAGTGATA
>JAUNQM010000059.1 GCA_030536165.1 Prevotellaceae bacterium
TCGCTATAGATTTTTTTTACAAAAATGTAGGACTTTTTTTCTTTTTATGCTCATATTTGCACGCGCGCAGGGGCACGCGCGCGTATATTTAATAAGGTGTATGTGAAATTTGCTACATTCAAATTACGTGAAACATCGTTTTGAAGTTATATATAATAAAGTAATACAAGTTTCGCATGTGTGATTTCACGCAGAGAAACAGAGAACGCAAAGAGTCATCTAATTGAAAAGCTCTGCGTGAGATACAAGAAAAGATATGCGGATTTAAAGAAATAGAATAAAACAATAGTACAAAAAAGAATGGACAGAGAGAAACTTAACAAATACGTTTTAAATCAGCTCTCAGAAAAGGAGAAGATTGATTTTCAGGATGACTTTATTGAGAACATAGACAATCCAGAGATGGATAATGTTCTGATTGACTACTTCTTCGGCAAGAAAGACACTAATACAATTCGCCGATGGATAAGCATTGCTGCAGCTGTGATATTCATTGCTGGCGGCATCTTGCTTTGGAACAAACTCTACGACAACCACATTGCAGAGAACCCTGAAATGGCGGAAGTGACGACAGGAAAAGGGTACAGCACCACATTCCTGCTACCTGATTCAACCGAGGTGATACTTCACCCTGAAAGCAAATTGCGGTACAGCAAGGCAATGAAAGGCGACACTCGCGACATCTATCTTGAAGGCGAGGCACATCTTCAGGTGACAAAGAACGCATCGCGGCCGTTCATAGTCCACTGCAACAACATGAGCGTGAAAGTATTAGGCACAATCTTCAACGTGTCATCATACGCCTCCGACAAAAAGGCTGAGGTAACACTCTACAAGGGAAAAGTGGTGGCTGAAAGCAATTTCAACAACAATCTTCAGGAAAAAGAGATGCAGCCAGGCGAACACATTATTATAAATAAGGAGAATGGTAACATGACAGTGTGCAAGGTGCCTGCTATAATAAATCAGACTGGCGAGAACCTTCTCTTTATCAATGAGCCACTTGGCGAGATAATAAAAAAGCTTGAGCGACGCTACAATATCAACATTGAGATTGAGGATTCAGCAGAGAAGAGCAATATAAAGATGTATGCAATCTTCATCAACGACGAAAGCCTCATCGATATGCTAAAGAACTTCTCAACAGCAGCTAACGCCAAGTTCAAGATAGAAAATTAGGCCCCACCCTAACCCTCCCACGTAGGGAGGGAACCTGACTCTCACCCTCGGGGGGAGATGGAGGGGGCAAGGGCCTCTTCGAAAACTCGAACCATCGATTACTCGAATAAAAAAACATAATTACAATGAAGCTAAAGCAATTTACAACACAGTTCAGGATGTTTGCCATTGCAACACTCCTGATATGCCTGGCATTGCCTCAGGCTTCTCTTGCTGCCGGTATTGACTTCACAGCGAAGGATGTGACAGTTACCGAAGCATTGAGCAAGCTACAGCAACAGCACGGCTATTCTGTGACAGTGAAGGCTGACAAGGTAGATTTGAACCGACGCATCAGCATTGACGCAAACAACGCATCGGTACAAAGCATTGTCCGACAGATTTTCGCAGGACAAGACGTCAACTTCACCGTTAAGGGAAAGACAATTATCGTGACTGAGAAACAGAGTACAAAAACAGCAACGACGACCACCGCCTCACCGCAAGCAAAGACAACAGGCAATGCAACGCAGCGACGCGGAACCGTCATCAACACTGCCGACGGTGAGACTGTCATCGGTGCTGTTGTAAAGAACCTCAGCACAGGCAAGCAAGTTGTAACCGACCTTGAAGGTAACTTCAGCATCGACGCACAGCCAGGACAGACGCTTGCTATCTCTTACGTAGGCTGCACTACAGCAAACGTAAAGGTTCCTGCATCGGGCAACATCAGCGTAAAGCTCTCCGACGACACACAACTGCTGAAGGAAGTTGTTGTCGTAGGATTCGGTACGCAGAAGAAGGTAAACCTCACTGGTGCTGTCAGCGTAATTGACACCGAGGAAATACAAGGACGTCCTGTTGTAAGTGCTGCACAGGCACTGCAAGGACTTGACCCTGCACTCAACATCGGTATCAATTCAGGTATGGCAAACTCTGACTACACTATCGACATTCGTGGTACATCCTCACTCAACGGTGGTACTCCACTCATCCTCGTCGATGGAATTGAGATGGAACTGAATCGCCTTAACCCTAACGACATTGAGTCAGTATCAGTATTGAAGGATGCATCAGCCGCATCAGTCTATGGTACGAAAGCATCTTCAGGCGTTGTGCTCATCACTACAAAGAGTGGTTCGAACTCGAAAGTCAAGGTAAGCTACAACGGACGTTTTGGTATCATGACAAGCACGACAAGCACCGACTATGTGACCGAAGGTTATGACTGGTTGCGCAACGTAGATACATTCTGGGCAGCATCAAACAAGAGTGGCAACTACACTAAATACACCGATGCCGACTATGCAGAACTTTGGATGCGTCGCAACGACACAAGCGAGAATCCTGAACGTCCGTGGGCTGTGGCTCAGGCAGACGGTTCATATAAGTATTATGGAAACTTCGACTGGTACGGCTACTTCTTCAAGCGCCAGCACTATCAGCAGGAGCACAACATCTCGCTCCGTGGCGGTAACGAAAACATGAAGTATTTCATCAGTGGACGTTACTACGGCTCAGAAGGTGTGATGAAAATTCAGAACGACCCATACGATACTTACAGCATCCGTAGCAAGGTGGATGTAAACATTACGAAGTGGCTGCACTTCCATAACAACATGAGCTACTTCCACGGCAAGGCATGGTGGCCAGGTATGACTAACCCTCAGTATGCATTTACAAATACGACATACGGAGCTGCGCCATACATTCCAGCACTGAATCCTGACGGAACCATCGTTCATCAGAATCCAAACTGTAACCAGACAGCCGACGTAGCAGGTGGATACAACCTCATGCTCACATACGGCAAGAACTCTAACACAGAAGAGACTAACGACGTGACTATCAAGAACAGCTTTGATATCGATATTGCCAAAGGACTTGCTCTCCACTTGAGTCATTCGTTCAAGTTCTCGCATCTCTTTGACCAGAACCGCTACACCACTGCTCCTTATTCAACAAAGGTAGGCGTAGTGACATGGACACCAGACGATCCTTCAGGCAAGTTCCGCAACGAACTTTCAGAAAAGAATCGTTCTACATATAAGAACACATTCGAAGCATTTGCTGACTATGTTCACACATGGGACAAGACTCATAACTTCAAGATTATGGCAGGTATGCAGTACGACACACGCTACTACCGCCAAAACAAAGCCACGGCTAACGGACTCTTGAGTGAAGACCTCAACGACTTCAACCTTGCCGATGCTACAATCTACGAAATCAAGGGTGGTCAGAGCCGTTACAAGACTCTTGGATTCTTCGGTCGTGTGAACTACGACTATGCAGGCCGTTACCTCGTTGAACTCTCAGGACGTGCAGACGGAAGTTCACGATTCTGGAAAGACAACCGCTGGGCTTTCTTCCCATCAGCATCATTCGGATGGCGCGCAAGCGAAGAAAAGTTCTTCAAGGGAGTAAGTTCATGGTGGAGCAATGCAAAGTTGCGCTTCTCTATCGGTTCATTGGGTAACCAGCAAGTGAGCGACTATCTCTTCATCGACGAGATTGATACAAAGAAAACTAACGAAAGTTTCACCCTCGACGGTGTAAATCCACTTAACTACTCACAGGAATCAGCACCTGTTTCAACAAGTCTCACATGGGAGAAAGTTACCACTTACGACCTCGGTGTTGACCTCGGATTCTTTAATAAACTCAACATCACAGCCGACGTCTATATCCGCGACACAAAGGATATGATGGTGGCAGGAGCATCACTACCTGCAACTTACGGAGCATCGGTGCCAAAGCAGAATGCTGCCGACATGAGAACAAGAGGTTGGGAACTCGGTATCACATATCGCGACAAGTTCCAACTCTTAGGTTCAAGCTTTAACTACACTGTCCGCGCAAACATTGGTGACTACAAGACAAAGGTGACACGCTTCGACAATGAGACTGGCAAGATTGGCGACCACTACGAAGGCGAGACCCTCGGCGAACTTTGGGGCTGGCGTACAGATGGACTCTTCCGTACTAACGAAGAAGCAGCCGAATATGCATCGCAAGTTGATCTTACTTACCTTCAGAAGTATATTGCCGACTGTAAGGCTCCTTATACAGGATGGATGGCAGGCGACTTGAAGTACCTCGACCTCGATGGTGATAACAAGCTTTCACTTGGCAATAGCACTATCGACAACCCAGGTGACCGCACCGTTATAGGTAATGTATTGCCTCGCTATTCTTATAGTTTTGGTGGCGACATCTCATGGAAAGGTATCGACTTCTCTATTCTGTTCCAGGGAGTAGGCAAGCGCGATTGGTATCCAGGAGCAGGAGAGTCAAACCTCTTCTGGGGTTCATACTGTCGTCCACACAACACATTCCTCTCACAGCAGATGATTGACAATATGTGGAGTGAAGACAATCCTAATGCTTACTATCCACGTCCACGTGGCTACACGGCATACTCAGGCAACTACTCTCATAATGCCGAGCTTACAGCCATCAACGACCGCTATCTTCAGAATGCAGCATATCTGCGACTGAAAAACCTCACCGTGGGCTACACGCTTCCAGTGCTGAAGAAAGTGATTGAACAAATTCGCGTTTATTTCACAGGAGAAAACCTCTTCTACTGGTCACCTCTCAAGAAGCACAACAAGTACATTGACCCTGAGCAAGCAGTTTCAGGTTCATCTATCAATGCCGACGACAAGAACCAAGGCATCGGTTCTGGTGAAGTCTATGGATTCAGCAAAGTATTCTCATTTGGAATTGATGTAACATTTTAGATTTGCAATCTATATCTATTAGACTTATCGCAATCTATAAAAAACAACAATAAATATATGAAAAAACATATTTATAAAATATTCGGTCTGTCAGTAATTGCATTCAGCCTTGTGGCTTGCGACCTCGACGAATACCCTGAGGACTCTATTTCTCCTGACACCTATTTCAAGAGCGAGAAAGAACTTAAGCTTTACAGCAATCAGTTCTATACGCAGTTGCCAGATGCTGACGATTACTATCAGGAAATGTCAGACCTTGTTTGCAACGGACTTGCATACAACGATGCCGTTCGTGGATATTCACACATTGTTCCTGGTACAGGCGGCGGATGGAGTTTCACAGCTCTGCGCCACATTAATTACATGTTGAGCAACCTTTATCGCTGCGAAGACGAGAATGTACGCAAGCATTATGAAGGTATCGGACGTTTCTTCCGTGCATATTTCTATTTCGGCAAACTGCAGAGATTCGGTGAAGTGCCTTTCTATGATAAAGTGCTTGACTCTGATGACGAGGAAATGCTTTGCAAACCTCGCGACTCACGCGATTTCATCATAGCAAAGATAAATGCCGACCTCGACACTGCAGCTATGTATCTGCCAGAGTTCGAAGAAAGCAATATGATTGTCAATCGTTATGCCGCACTTGCTCTGCAATCACGTGCAAACCTCTACGAAGGAACTTTCCGCAAGTATCACAACGGACGAGTTGAACTCGGAGGTCAGACTTTAGAGTATAAGCAATTACTCCAGAAAGCAGCCGATGCAGCAAAGGCCGTAATGGAAAGCAAGAAATATGCAATCTATTCCGATGGCGACAAACCTTACTATGACCTATTCGTAAAGAATGATCCTAACGGTAAGGAATACATACTCAATCGTTCCTACGCTGTTGCGACTCATAATGCAGCGAACTATGCCCTTGTTTCATCTAAGGGAGCAGCTGGTGCTACACGCACCCTTGCTCTCTCATATCTTAAGACAGACGGAACACGATTCACTGATGTCAATAACTATGACACGAAATATGGTAAGGATGAATACAACAACCGCGACCCTCGCATGGAGCAGACCATACTCACAAAGAGTTTCACATACGCCGACGGCACGACTGCTTCATTCAACAAGGGTGTCACACTCACTGGTTATCCAATCGTGAAATTCGTAGAAGGCGAGACTGCAAAGGTTGGTTCACATGTTGATATGCCTGTGTTCCGCTTCGCTGAAGTACTGCTCAACTATGCAGAAGCATTGGCAGAACTTGGAACAATCCAGCAAACAGACATTGACAATTCAGTAAACCTTCTCCGTGACCGCGTAGGTATGCCACACTTAAATATGGTAAATGCAAATGCTAACCCAGACCCATTCCTTTGCGGTGCACAGTATGGTTATAAGAATGTAGATAACGGTAGCAACAAGGGATTGATTCTTGAAATACGCCGTGAACGCACAATCGAACTCGTTATGGAAGGCTTCCGCTATCAAGACCTTGTACGCTGGCGTGAGATAACTCGCTTCGACAATCAGGATGCTGATGGCAACCTCAACGGTTTTGAATTCTACGGACCTTATGTCAAAGGTGCTGGCAGATACGACATGGACTGCGATGGAAATCTTGACTTCGTTGTTAACCAAGAAGGCGGACGACCTATCTCTCCTGTTGCTGGAGTAACATCTGTCACTATCGGCAAAGATATTATCCTATCTAATGGCAACAAGGGATTTATCATCGCTCTTGGCGATATGAAGCGTGTTCACAATGAAGACCGTGACTACTTATTCCCATTGCCACTTACAGAACTCACTCTTTCAAAAGGCGCACTTACACAAAATCCTAACTGGGATGATATAAGTCGCTAAACGAATCACCACCGCAAAACCATCATAAAATGAAAAAGATATTCTTTATTGCAGCAATGATGTTGATAACACTGGCATCATGCTCATCAAGCGATGACAGCATAGAAATGCCTAAGTTCAGCGAAATATCCATTTCACCTGAACAAGCCTCATATAAGGTAGGTGACCAGATTACACTCACCGTGACTCAACTCACGGAAACATCTTCCGACATAAAGGCAGAGAAAGTATGGTTCTTCTATCCTGATGGAGAGACACAGGCTGACAGAATAAAATTCGTCACACGCGCTGCCGATACAAACGAATACACTACTACCTTTACTCTAAAGGCAGCAGGACAGGTTGAGCTCAGTTTCTGGACTCAATACGACCTGCCTAAGTACAAGTACGATGGTGTTACATTATATAAGACTATCACTGTCACAGAGTAGATAACTACGGTTATTGACAAACCGTAAAGCCATAAAAACCGAAAAACATTTTCATGAAGCTTTTTAGTTTTTTAGTTGGTACAATGTTGGCGGCACTGATTTGTGTCGCTGACATTTGTACTGCGCAGAATCCGCTTATTTTAGGTAATAAGCGGATTACTGTTATCACCCCTACCCTTTTCCGACTTGAGTATGCCGAGAATCAGAAGTTTCTCGACCATCCTACCATGTTTGCCCGTGATCGAGCTACCAAGCTCGACACGGGCGTTGTTGTTTCTGCCCTCGACGGTGGGAAGCAATACGAAGTGAAGACATCTGCCTTCCGCCTCGTCATCGACAACGACAACCTGCCTTTCGGACAAATCAACACATGGGTATATTTCACCCGCAACGGCAAAGAAAAGAAGATTACTGGGCGTAACCTCCATTCCAAGACCAAGAACTATAATCTTGGAGGTTCAATACCTACACTAGATGCCGTAACCAAGGAGATACCAACCAACGATGGTCTTCTAAGCAGCGACGGATGGTATTACCTTATCGACACAGGTACTGACATCCTCATCGACGACTGGCTTGCACCACGCGACCGCGACCATGTGCAAGACCAATACTGTTTCGTCTATGGCGATGACTTCCACGCTCCGTTCCGCGACCTCGGAGTTATCTCTGGCCATGTGCCTATGACTCGTAAATATCAGCATGGCATCTGGTATTCGCGTTGGTATCCTTATGACAGCGAATACATTTCAAATCTCATCAATGGATACAACGAGCAAGACTTCCCTCTCGACATTCTCTCTATGGACATGGACTGGCACTTGCAGGATGAGGCAAAGGTCGGCATCGGTCATAACATGACAAAGGGATGGACAGGATTCACTTGGAATCGTAACCTCAATCCAGACCCTAAGGCATTGATTCAAGGTCTGAAACGCGACAGCATCTACGTCACAGTGAATGAACATCCTCACGACGGAGTACTCCCTCATGAAGACTGCTATGCTGATTTCATGCGTGCAATGGGTAAAGACCCTTCAAAGAAGGAAGTGATGCTGTTCGACTGTGGCGACAAGAAGTACATGGAAAACTATTTCACCCACACTCGCAAAGAGAATCGTGACTTTGGTGTTGCCTTCTGGTGGGTCGATTGGCAGCAGGACTACCTCTATCCATACGTGCGTGGCACAAAGACTCCTACGCTGAAATGGATTAACAAACTCTTCTACGAAGACACCGAAAAAGACAATATGCGCGGTGCAGGTTACAGCCGTTGGGGCGGATGGGGCGACCATCGTCACCCTATCAACTTCTCAGGCGATGCCCGCGGTAACTGGGAGGTGCTCGCTTTCGAGGTTAAACTCTCTGCAACCTCTGGCAATCAAGGATGCTACTATTGGGCACACGACATAGGTGGTTTCCACGGTGGCACCGTGCCTGAGCTATTGGTACGATGGAGTCAGTTTGGTGCTTTGAGTGCCGCACTGCGTGTACATGCTGCACGCGGAGCCGACCTCGACCGTCGGCCTTGGCTTTGGGGCGACACTGCAACAACAGCCCTACGCACAGCCTACCACTTCCGCAGCGAAATGATGCCTTACATCTATAGTAGCGTGCGCACCACACACGAGACCATGCTGCCGCTTACTCGCTGCATGTTTGTGGATTATCCGACCAACGATAATGCCTTCGACCGCTACGGTCAGTACATGCTGGGCGACCTTCTACTCGCAGCACCTATCACAAAGAAGGGCGAAGGTCCTACGATGAAAGCCTCACAGGAAGTCTGGTTCCCTGAAGGCGATGACTGGTACGACTATTTCACTGACGAATGCCATCACGGAGGCGAGATAAGTGAGATTGAAAAAGACATCTACACCTTCCCTGTTTTCGTCAAGGGTGGTTACGTGCTGCCTATGCAGCCTTACAACCGTCGTCCGTCAAGCTGCGACCTCAGCACCCTCGTGCTCCGCGTATATCCTGGCAAGGATGGCGACACCAACGACTTCACTCTTTATGAAGACGATGGCGTGAGCCGTGACTATGAGAAAGGTGAATATGCAAAAACGCGCCTTACATACACCCAGCAAGGAAATAAAGTGACAATCACCATCAATCCTACTGAAGGCAAATACAAAGGGCAACTCGAAAAGCGTGCTTATCGCATAGAGCTTTGTGGATTCGGCAAGGACCGCAAGACAATCACAATCCCAACTCGCTCAATACGCAAGAAAACAGAATATAAGTTTACTGCAAACCGCTAGATGTTCTAGCTATTCTAGCATAGCTAGATTACCTGGAATAGCTAGAATCCAATAAAATCAAACCAATATGAAAAAGAAGAAAAAACTAGGACTCTTTCCTAAAGTCATCATAGCCATTGCTATAGGTTCATTGCTTGGACTTATCGCGCCTGACTTCCTCGTCAGGATATTCAAGACATTCAACGTAATCTTTGCCCAGCTATTGAAGTTCATCGTGCCAATGCTCGTGCTTGGGCTCGTCACACCGTCAATCGCAAATTTAGGTCGTGGCGCAGGCAAAATGCTTATGGCTGTCGTAGGCATCTCGTATCTATCGACCATCTGTGCAGGATTCTTTGCCTTCGGATGCACTACCGAACTGTTTCCTCACTATCTCAGCGTCGGCGAACTTGTGCCTTCAGATGCAGCGGCAAAGACTTTCGAGCCGTATGTGAATCTTCAGATTCCACCACTCTGCGACATACTGACAGCCCTCGTACTCTCGTTCATGATTGGTATAGGCATCATCTTCACAGGTGGAACATCGCTGAAAAAAGCCTGCGACGAGTTTGGCGAAATCGTAAAACTCACCATCGAGAACGCCATCATACCGCTTTTGCCTTTCTATATCTTCACAATGATTTGCGAGATGAGTGCCTCAGGACAGCTTGCAGTGGTCATGGGAACAGGCGTTAAGGTTATAATCACGGGTGTCATTCTTTCGATACTCTACCTCATCATACAATACACTATTGCAGGCATCATTGCCCACAAGAACCCATTACGTTGCCTATGGAACATAATTCCAGCCTATCTCACAGGCTTCTCAATCTGCTCGAGTTCGGCAGTCATACCTGTCACGCTTGAAGGCACATTGAAGTGCGGCGTGCGTCGCGAGATTGCTGAATTCACCGTTCCACTCTGCTCAACGGTCCACATGTGCGGTTCAACAATCAAACTCGCCACTACATCGGTGGCAGTAATGTATATGTCTGGCATGCAGATTGATATTGCGTTGTTTGCAAACTTCGTACTACTGCAAGGCATCTCTGCCGTTGCTGCACC
>JAUNQM010000315.1 GCA_030536165.1 Prevotellaceae bacterium
AAACTGAAATATTATGATTATCGACAATTTAAAGAATCTTGAGAAGTATGTTACTCTTAATCCTTTATTTAAGGATGTAATTGAGTTTGTAAATAACAACGACTTGAACACCTTGCCAGAAGGTAAGACATTTATCAAGGGCGAAGATCTGTTTGTCAACATTCAGATTGCAAAAGGCAAGACAAGGGAAGAGGCTGTCGTTGAGACTCACAACAAGATGATTGACATTCAGATTCCGCTGGACACAGAAGAGGAATATGGATACATCGCTCGTGAGGACTTGCCAGAGGTAGAATACAACGCAGAAAAGGATATCACAAAGTATCCTGGTGTAGCTTCTTTCTGCTACGTCAAGGCAAAGCCAGGCATGTTCTGCATCTTCGACACACAGGACGGACATGCACCATGCGTTGCACCTCAGCCAATCAAGAAGGCTATTTTCAAGGTAAAAGCGTAAGGCAATTTACGGATTGGGTTATTGGTTATAGGTTTTAGGTTATTGGTTCCCTCCCTTCGGGGGAGGGCAAGGGAGGGGCTCAACCCATAACCGATAACCCACAACCAGTTAAACGTACGGGACCTAAATACATCATATAATAATGAAAAGGAAGGAACACATCGGCATTGTAAGGCGCGATAGTTGGCTGGAACCTTACGAGGGCGCAATCGTCGGACGCCATGAATATGCTCGGGCAAAGATACAGACATTGACCAATAACGGTAAGTGCGAACTCAAAGACTTTGCTCAAGGGCATAAGTATTTCGGTCTGCATAAGACTACTGACGGCTGGGTGTTCCGCGAATGGGCTCCCAATGCAAGAGAGATATTCCTCATAGGCGATTTCAATGATTGGAAGCCTGCAGAGGAATATCGTCTCAAAAGGATTCCTAAAACAGAGAACTGGGAATTAGTGCTTGCCGAAAATGATTTGAAGCATGGCGACCACTATAAGATGCTGGTAAGGTGGCAAGGTGGTGAAGGTGAGCGCATACCGGCTTATTGCAGACGTGTGGTGCAGGATGCAGCCACTAAGATATTCAGTGCGCAAGTATGGAATCCTGAAACTGAATACGTGTGGCGCAAGAAGTCGTTCAAGCCCAAGAAGTCGCCTCTGCTCATATATGAATGTCATGTCGGCATGTCGCAAGATGGCGAAAGGGTAGGGACGTATCGTGAGTTTAAGGATAATGTCTTGCCTCGTGTCATTGCCGACGGCTACAACTGCATCCAGATGATGGCGATACAGGAGCATCCGTATTATGGCAGCTTTGGTTATCATGTAAGCAGTTTCTTTGCTCCTTCAAGTCGTTGCGGCACACCAGAGGAACTGAAAGAACTCATCGATGAAGCCCATAGCAAGGGCGTTGCTGTCATAATGGATATTGTCCATTCGCATGCCGTGAAGAATGAGACAGAAGGTTTGGGAAATCTCGCTGGCGACCCTAATCAGTATTTCTACCCAGGCGAAAGGCATGAGCATCCGCAGTGGGATTCCCTTTGTTTCGATTATGGCAAAGATCAGGTCATACACTTCCTGCTCTCAAACTGCAGATATTGGCTCGAGGAATTCCATTTCGATGGCTTCCGTTTTGATGGCGTCACCTCAATGCTTTATTATAGCCACGGCATAGGCGAGGCTTTTTGTGGCTATGGAGATTACTTCAACGGACATCAAGACGATAATGCTATTTGCTATCTGACATTGGCCAATGAGCTTATACATCAAGTGAACAAGAACGCCATAACCATTGCCGAGGAAGTGAGCGGCATGCCAGGCATTGCGGCTAAGTTTGATGACGGTGGCTATGGATTCGACTATCGTCTGGCAATGAATATTCCTGACTATTGGATAAAGACCATCAAGGAACTACCTGATGAGCAATGGAAACCAAGCAGCATACTGTGGGAGACGACTAATCGCCGCAAGGATGAAAAGACGATAAACTATTGTGAAAGTCACGATCAGGCATTGGTCGGCGATAAGACTATTATCTTCCGTCTTGTTGATGCCGATATGTATTGGCACTTCAAGAAAGGCGATGAAAATGATGTCGCACGTCGTGGCATAGCGCTTCACAAGATGATAAGACTTGTCACTGCAAGCACCATGAACGGCGGCTACCTCAATTTCATGGGCAATGAATTCGGACATCCAGAATGGATTGACTTCCCACGCGAAGGCAATGGATGGAGTCATAAGTATGCACGAAGGCAATGGAATCTCGTAGATAATAAGGAACTGTGTTATCACTATCTCGGCGATTTCGACAGGGAAATGCTCAGGACTATCTCGCAAGAAAAGACTTTCCAACGAACTAAGATTGTCGAGGTCTGGCACGATGACGGTGACCAAGTGTTAGCATACATGCGTGGTGAACTAATCTTCATATTTAATTTCTCACCGTCGAAATCATTTACCGACTACGGTTTCCTTGTGCCGAAAGGCAAGTACCGCGTAGTCCTTAACACAGACGCAGTAGAGTTTGGAGGCTTTGGCTTTGCTGATGACTCGATAGAGCATTTCACAAACTTCGACCCTATCTATGTAAAGGATGGTAAAGAGTGGCTGAAGCTTTATATCCCAGCCCGTTCAGCCGTGGTACTAA
>JAUNQM010000060.1 GCA_030536165.1 Prevotellaceae bacterium
TACTATACAAACACAGAAAAGAACTGCATCTATCGCATGAATGTGTTTACAGCAAAGATTGACGTGCTTACAGGACAGGCATCAATGAGCGGTGCCGGCCACTTGGACGGAAAACTTGCACAGGCACAGTTCAACAGCCCTCGTTGCATGGTCAAGGATAGCGAAGGCAACCTCTATGTAGCAGATTCAGGCAACCACTGCATCCGCAAGATTAACCTCAAGACAGGTTTCGTTTCTACAGTAGCCGGACTGCCACAGCAGGCAGGATACGTGAACGGTACAAGCGAGACAGCTAAGTTCAATAAGCCTATGGGTCTCTGCATTGATAAGGATGATATTCTCTATGTAGGCGATAGTGAAAACCACGCAATACGAAGAGTAGCAATTGAATAATCTGGTTTTAGGTGTTTGGTTTTTAGGGTTTAGGTTAAGCCAACAACCCACAACCGATGCCCAACAACCGATAACCTTAATAAAAGAAATAATGAAAAGAATAAGTCTATCAATCGTCTTCCTCCTTGTATTGGCAATGCAGTCGCTTACGGCTTTTGCCCAGGAAGGTAAGGCAATTACAGCAAAGGGACTTGTCGTTGATGCTAACAACGAACCAATCATTGGTGCAACTGTTACCGTCCAAGACAAGCCAGGCGTTGGTTCTGTAACCAACCTTGATGGTAATTTTACCATTAAAGCAAATATATATGATAATCTCGTGATTTCATATATAGGCTTTGAGACAGCACAATATCGTATCACCAAAGAGGATGAAATGATACAGATTGTGCTTAAGGAAAAAGGTTCCGACCTTGACGAAGTAGTCGTAGTAGGTATGGGTTCTCAGCGTAAGGTCAGTGTGGCAGGTGCCATCACGACCATCAACCCAAAGGAACTCGAAAAGCCTGCTACAAACATTGTCAATACACTTGCTGGTCGTGTAGCCGGTGTCATTGGCGTACAGAGCAGTGGTGAACCTGGAAAGAACATCTCTGAATTCTGGGTACGTGGTATCGGTACATTCGGTGCTAACAGTTCTGCACTCGTACTCATCGATGGTCTTGAAGGCGACCTCAGTCAGGTTGAAGCAGCCGACGTAGAAAGTTTCTCTGTGCTGAAGGATGCTTCTGCAACAGCTGTCTATGGTAACCGTGGTGCAAACGGTGTTATCATCGTGACCACCAAGCGTGGTCTTGAACAGAAACTCAAGATTACAGCACGTGCAAACTATACTATCTCACATCTGAAGAGAGTTCCGGAATATCTCGACGCAACGCGCTATGCAGAACTTGCCAACGAAGCAGCAGTGCAGTCAGGTATGGCACCTGTATATAGCGATGTTGAAATGGATATCTTCCGCTACAATCTCGACCCAGACCTCTATCCTAACGTAAACTGGCAGGATGAGCTCCTTAATGAAAATTCATTCCAGCAGACATATTATGTCAGTGCACAGGGTGGTGGTAGTATCGCACGCTACTTTGCTTCGCTCGGTATGTCGGATGAATCTTCTGCTTACAAGATGGCAAGCGACAGCCCTTACAAGAATGGTGTAGGCTACAAGACATATAACTTCCGTATGAACCTCGATATCAACCTTACAAAGACAACCAAGGTTTATCTCGGTGGAACAAGCTATGTCTCAGTCAACGACCGTCCAAGTATGGGTAACGGTTTCAGCTCAATCAGTATGACAGACTGGATTTGGTCGTCACAGGCAAAGACGACCCCTGTTATGTATCCACTTCGATACTCAAACGGATACCTCCCAGCAACAAACGATGGCGATGAGATTTCTCCTTATGTCCTGCTCAACTACACAGGTACAACCCGTCAGCAGAACTTCCGCAATATGATTACTATTGCCATCGACCAAGACTTCTCGTTCATCACAAAGGGCTTGCGTGCAAAGATTCAAGGATCATTCGATAGCCAGTCAATGTTTGGTGAAAGCCGCTACAAGATGCCTGCACTCTACATGGCAACAGGCCGTAACTCTGCAGGTGAACTTATCCTTTCAAACCGTGTAATCCAGAAGAGCATTGGCTACAACAGTGCTTCATGGACATGGCGTAAGTGGTATTTCGATGCAAGCGTGAACTATGACCGTAAGTTCGATGAGCATAGTGTGGGTGCATTGCTTTACTACTATTGCCAGGACACAAGCGAGACAGGTGCTTCAAGCAGTATGAATGCAATCCCTAAGCGTTATCAAGCACTTTCTGGTCGTCTGAACTATGGTTACAAGGATACATACTTCATCGATGCAAACTTCGGTCTCACAGGTTCTGAGAACTTCCAGCCAGGACGTCAGTATGGTTTCTTCCCATCTGTAGCCCTTGCATGGGTGCCGACTCAGTATGAGTTTGTGCAGAAGGCAATGCCTTGGCTGTCGTTCTTGAAGATACGTGCATCATACGGTATGGTAGGTAACGACCAGATTGCTTCTTCACGTTTCCCTTACCTTACTCTCATCAGCGAGAGTGATGGCACTACAAAGTGGGGTGGTGTAGGAGTCCTTAATGAAAGTCAGGTAGGTGCCGACAACCTCGTATGGGAAAAGGCAAAGAAGTTTGACCTCGGTGTTGACTTCCACCTCTTCAATGATAAGTTTACTTGTACTCTCGACTACTTCATGGACCGTCGTGATGCTATCTTCCAGCAGCGTACACAGGTTCCTGCATACGTTGGTCTGACCAGTATGCCTTACGGTAACGTCGGTAGCATGAAGAGCTGGGGTGGTGATGGTAACTTCGAATACTTCCAGAAGATTGGTAAGGACTTCTTCCTTACATTCCGTGGAAACTTCACCCTTTCAAAGAATAAGATTCTCAACTGGGAAGAGGCTCGCCAGCCATACACTTATCTTGAGAAGAATGGATATGCAAACAATGTTCAGCGTGGTTTCATTGCTCTCGGACTCTTTGAGAACCAAGAGGAGATTGATATGAGCCCAACACAGTTTGGTACAGTTCTCCCAGGTGATATTAAATATAAAGACGTAAACGGTGACGGTGTTATCAACGATGATGATAAAGTGCCTCTCTTTGCATACTCAGGAGTACCACAGTTTATGTATGGTCTTGGTTTCTCTGCTGAGTACAAAGGCTTCACATTGAATGTGCTCTTTAAGGGTACAGGTGATAACTACTTCCTCTATGGTGGTAGCAACGGTGATAACTTCGATGGTTATATGCCGTTCAACAGAGGCTATCAGGGTAACGTACTTGCCATTGCTTACGATCAGGAGAACCGTTGGACATCTGCTGAATATTCAGGTGATCCTTCAACAGAAAATCCAGAAGCTCGCTTCCCACGTCTGCACTATGGAAACAGTGCAAACAACACGAAGCCTTCAACATTCTGGAAGGGTGATGCTCGCTACCTGAGACTTCAGGAAGTCAGCCTCAACTACAGACTCAAAGCTCCGTTCCTCACAAAGATTGGTATGTCGTCAGTAGATTTCCAACTTATGTGTGAGAACCTCCACGTATGGGA
Source organism: Prevotellaceae bacterium (assembly GCA_030536165.1). GTDB lineage: Bacteria > Bacteroidota > Bacteroidia > Bacteroidales > Bacteroidaceae > Prevotella. The sequence goes on from JAUNQM010000060.1 coordinate 3,493, forward strand.
TTCAGTAAAGATTTACGACCCAGAGCAGGCAACGTCAACAGGACGTGCGTATCCTTTGACAGGTCGTTATACATTCCAGCTGCAACTTAACTTCTAATAAATAAGGAAAGGATAAAAGATATGAAAAAGATATTTTTATTTTCTACGTTATTGGCTGCGTTGCTTAGCATAAGCAGTTGCAGTAATTATCTGAATGTAGATGAATATTTCGCAGATACATTCCCTGAGGATTCAATCTTTGCCAGCAAATACAATATTACTCGTTACTACAACGGAGCCGTAAACCTTCTTCCTAAAGAGGGTGGGCTTTGGCATTACGGCACTACTCCTGGTCTTACAGGTAGTGATGAGGCCGTTTCGTGTGGTTCATGGAATGGTGGTTTCCTCGATATCCAGTATTCTGGCACAATGCTTACGATGAATCAGGTTACAGCATCTTCTATGGCAGGATGGACTTGGGACTTCAATGTCTGGGAACCTTGCTATAAGGTTGTTCGTAAGTGCAACATCCTACTTACCAATATTAGTGGAGTTCCTGATATGAACAGTGTTGAGAAGATGCAGTTCCGCAGTCAGGTACGCTTCCTTCGTGCATACGCATACTATTGGATTCTTCGCAATCAAGGACCTTTCGTCCTTCTTGGCGATGATATCCTCAGTAGTAATGAAGATACAGAGTACTATTCTCACTCTCGTAGCACAATGGACGAGTGTGTTGACTATGTTAGCACAGAACTTACAGAGGCTGCAACATATATGGCTCTCGAACATAATCAGAACGAAATCTATGCCCCAACAAAGGGTGCTGCTCTTGCACTTGCTGCACGTGTTAGATTGATGGGTGCTTCACCTCTTTATAATGGTGGTGATGCTGCACGCCGCTATTTCGGTGACTTCAAGCGTTCTTCAGATGGTGCATACTATGTGTCTCAGACTTACGATGAGCGTAAGTGGGCTGTGGCTGCAGCTGCAGCAAAGAAGGTTATCGATATGAAGATGTACGACCTCTACACAGTTCCTGCTGACCAATACACAGTTGCACTTCCTGCAAATGTTCCTGCCGCAGATTATCCTAATGGCGCAGGTGGCATAGACCCTTATCGCTCTTATTCAGAGCAGTTCACAGGTGAGGCTGTTGTAATGACCAACCCTGAACTCATCTGGGGCACTACAGAAGGTGTAAACGACCAGCTTGCAAACCACTTCCCAATTACACTCGGAGGTTGGGGCGCAATGAGTGTTCCTCAGCGTATGGTTGACTACTTCTATATGGCTGACGGTCACGACATCAAGGAGGCAAGTGCTGAATATCCTTACAACAATCGTCCATACGATAACTCTTGTATCGTTCAGGATGACAAGACTCTCTCTAAGAACTATGTCTTGAAGGGTGGCACATTTGCAGCTTATGATAACCGCGAGCCACGTTTCTATGCTAACATTGGTTTCTCGAATCGTCTTTGGACTATGTCATCAACAACCGTAACAGGTAAGCACGACATTCAGGTTGCTTACTTCAAGGGCGGTAACAATGGTCCTCAGCTCTCTACCAATAATGTATATTGTACTACTGGCTACGTTTGCACAAAGTATGTACATCCATCTGATGCTCTTTCTGGTGAAAGTGCACGTACTATCTCAAAGGTGCTTCCACTTATCCGCTATGCTGAAGTCCTTCTTTCATACGCAGAAGCTCTCAATCATCTGACAAAGGAGTGGGACATTGACGGCGTGAAGGTAAGTCGCAATGTTGATGAGATTAAGAGTGCATTCAATCTTATACGCTATCGTGCTGGTCTGCCTGGCCTTACAGATGCAGAACTTGCCGACGCAGATGGATTGGATAAGATAATCCAGCGCGAGCGTGCTATCGAACTCTTCCACGAGGGACACCGCTACTATGATGTTCGTCGTTGGGGTATCGTTGACCAGCTCGAGAAAGAACCTCTCACAGGTCTCAATGTAAACCTTGGTGAGTGGAACGGATTCTATCAGCCATGTGTAATCCAGCACCCTGCTCTCCGTGAGCGTGTATGGAAGGATAAGATGATTCTTCTTCCTCTCAAGCTTGAAGAAGTTCGTAAGGCTCCAACACTCGACCAGAACCCAGGATGGGAGAAATAACAAGGTTATAGGTCTCTATAGTAACTATAAAAACAATAGCAACTATAAGACCATAATTAAAATAAATAATGTATATACAGAATATGAAAACCAAGAATATCATAAACTGGAGCTGGTTTCTTGCCGGCATTATGACACTGGCCACTTTCACTTCATGCGAGAAGAAGTTCTACGATGAAGAACAATATCGCAAGGAAGTCTATATCGTCAGTGGTGATGATAATATCTTCGGACAGGAATATGCCATGGGCGAAGAGTCTGAAGGCAATATCTCCATCTACGTTGGTGGCACAACAGCCATCGAAGAAGACGTAGAAGTAGAACTCGGTCTTTATCCTACAGCATTGCGTGAATACAACCAGCGCGTCTATGGCGAAAACTATGCCGACTATGGTCGTCAGCTCGATGCTGCAGACTATGAAATCCAAAACTGGAAGGTGACAATACCAAAGGGTTCATCAAAGCCTTATGTGCAGTTCCCTATCAAGGTCAAGGTCAGCAACCTCATGGACGCTGAGGCATACTATATACCTTTATATATAAAGAAGGTGTCGAATTATATGGTTTCGCCTACTCGCAACTATGTGCTCTTCCGCATTTACCTGAAGAACGACTATGCTTCAACAAAGAATAGCACTTATTACACTATGAATGCTCTGGAGCAAGTATGCACAGAATCTAATGGCACTTTCACGCCTGATGCACCTGCTGTTTCGGTAAACTCAACAAAACTGTTTATCCCAACAGGTCAGAACTCTATACGCACGATGCCGAGCGCATTGGTTAGTTCGTCGAATACAAGCAAGATACAGAACATTGAAGTCACAGTTTATCCTGATGAGGTAGTAAATGTTCCAGTACTCAACGAAGGAATACCAACAGGTGAATATAACCAATATCAAAAGGTTACCGTTAAGGCTTGCGAGCCGTCGAGTGATGCTATCGTCGTGGCAGAACTTAACGACGAGCCAAGCTACTACGACCCAGAGACAAAGAAGTTTACGCTCAACTATCGCTACCACAGTTCTACTGAAAAGAAGTGGCATTTTATGAATGAATTACTGACGCCTCTGAAGTAAAAGTTGAATGTTGAGAGTCGAAGGATCTCCTTTGACTCCTTAACTCCAAAAAATAAATAGTTATGAAGAAAAGTTATTATATGATAATGTCAGGCCTCGTTAGTTTGGCCTTTACATTTACAGCATGTGACGATTACGGCAATGCTGCCATTGGATACGAAGACATCGTAACTGAAGACACAACAGAGGTTACTCCTCCAGAGATTGACTCACAGTGGCAACTTAAAATCGTCTCAAACAACGGACAGAACGACCGTCGCGTATTCGTATATCAGGACAAACTATACGACGCAATGTTCAGTGCTACAACAGGCTGGACTGGTGGCGACATCGTTTTCTCTTATCGCTTGCCTGATGGTAAAATCGTCTGGGGAGCACGCGACAGTTACTTTGGTGTAGTTGACCCAAAAACACGTGCACGCAACGCTAACGCTAACACAGTTCGCACGGCTATGCTCATACAAGATGGCGACATTAATAACCCAAAGCCATCTGACCTGCACAGCCTCAATGCTTTCGTCCAGACAACCAACCCTGATGCAAAGGACTATTACAATGGCGAAGAACTCCTCAAGTCACCGAGAACAAACCGTAGGTATTATCCGTTGATTGCAAACTACAGCGACAATCAGCTTCACTTGCTTTTAGGATATTTCGCTACAGCATCAAGCACACGCTATTCAACAGCGAAGCTCGACTATAACTTCAATGGAAAGCCCGGTGATGCAGGATACCTCCAGTTAATCAACTCTAACGAAACATTCAATAGCAATACACTTGACCTTGAGCAAAGTCAGCTCATCGATGATGGATATACTTACATGTATGGTTCTAATGTGCTCAATGGTAATAGTCAGGTGCTTGTATGCCGTGTCAAAGATCACAAGTTCGATAACAAGTTTGAGTACTACATCCTCGACACTGACGGAAGTTACGCGTGGGTAGATAAGATGCCTGATAAGACACTTGCCGCACCACGCTCTAATATCCTTGCTGACAATGGCGCATGCCAATATCCACAGGTTGTAAAAGATGGTAAGTATTATTATCTCATCGGACAGAAGTATGCCAACGGCAACGCTGTCTATATCTGGCGTTCAAAGAGCCCTGCAGGACCTTTTACAGATCAGAAGACTCTCTTTGTCGTGCCTGAATACATTGACAAGATAGGCAACAGATACTATAGTAATTTGACACATGTAATAATGCATCAAAGCCTGTCACGTAAGGGTGAACTCGTATTCTCAACAACTCAGACAACAACATCTGGAAGTGATAACTTCACATATCCAGGAAGTGCAGATTACCTTCGTCCATACTTCTTCCGAGTATTCAATTGGCAGGCACTCTTTGAATAAACGTCCTATTGTCATCCATTGAAATCTTAAAAGTGTGATGGCGTAAAAATATCGGTTGTGCATTAAGCGCAGCCGATATTTTTGTTTAATCTAAAACTAAAATTCCGTTTATCAACATTTTCTTCCTGAAAACATCGCTTTTCTAAAAAAGAATTTGTATATTTGCAGTTGATATTTACACATTTATAATTATTAGTAACATGAAACACTTATCATTTATCATTCTTACGCTCAGTTTGGCTTTCTTTGCCAATGGCGCAAACGCGAAATCCCTGAAGGTGGCATCACCTGACGGCAAGATTTCAGTCACCATCAACGATAACGGAGGCACTTTATCCTATACTACATCGCTCGACGGACAGGCTCTCTTTACTCAGACGGGCTTGCAGGTAAAGCTAATGGACAAGACCATCGGCGAGGGAGCAAAGATTCTCTCAAGCAAGACATCGAAAGTAAGCAATATCATAAAACCTGTCGTACCGATCAAGCAGTCAACCATCCACAACGACTACACTTCGGCTCTCGTCAGCCTCAAAGGGGGCTACAAGGTTGAGTTCCGCGTGTTCAATAATGCTGTGGCATATCGTTTCCAAATCAATGAAAAGGATTCAGTCAACGTCGTTGATGAGACATTCAACCTCAAACCTGCCGACGAAATGACCGTTCATTTCCAGCCAACGGGAGGGTGGGGCACAAGCTCTGAGTCGCCTTACATCACTTGCATGCTCAAGGAATGGAAGCACGAGCACGACATGTCTGTGCTCCCAATGTCTCTCTCATCGACCAAGCGCGACCTGCATCTCCTTATCTCTGAAAGCGACCTTCGCGACTATGCAGGGCTTTACATCAAAGGCAATGGCGACAAAGACTGCCTCAGTGGTAACCTCGTACCATACTACAAGAAGTGGGAATTGTTCTGGGATCGTGGTACAACCATCAAGGAACTTGCGCCTTATGCCGTTCGCACCACAGGACAGCGCACCCTTCCGTGGCGCTATGTAGTCATCGCCGACTCTAAGGGAATTATCGAGCAGACCATCAATGCACAGCTTGCGGGCAAGTGTGAACTCGACGACACAAGCTGGATTCGTCCAGGACTCGTTTCGTGGGATTGGTGGAATCATAAGTCAATCTATGGTCCAGATGTCAACTTCAAACCAGGTTGCAACACCGATACATATAAGTATTATATCGATTTCGCATCTAAGTATGGAGTGAAATACATCATCATGGATGAAGGTTGGGCAAAGAGCACATCTGACCCATTCAATGCAAATCCAAACCTCGATTTGCAGGAATGCATCCGCTATGGTAAGCAAAAAGGTGTTGGTATAATTCTGTGGCTAACATGGATATGCGTTGAACGCAACCTTGATAAGATATTCGAGACATACGAGAAGTGGGGCGTAGCAGGCACGAAAATAGACTTTATGGATCGCCAAGACCAATGGATGATTAACTGGTATGAGCGCACAATCAAAGAGGCGGCCAAGCACCATATTGTCGTTGACTTCCACGGAGCCATGAAACCTGCAGGACTCGAAGTACGCTATCCAAACCTTCTTGCATACGAAGGAGTACGCGGACTGGAGCAGATGAGTGGATGTCAGCCAGACAATACCATGTTCATCCCATTCCTTCGCAATGCAGTTGGTCCTGCCGACTTCACCCCAGGGGCAATGGTGAATACTCAGCCTGAATACGACAAATGGAGCGACCCTAACTGCTCTGCAGTAGGCACACGCGCATATTCTATGGCACTCTTTACCATTCTTGAAACAGGTACGCAGATGCTTGCCGACTCTCCTACACAGTATTACAAGAACCCTGACTGCATCGACTTCCTGTCGAAAGTTCCTGTCACATGGGACGAGACTCACGCCCTTGAAGCACAGTTTGGCGAATATCTCGTCGTGGCTAAGCGTCATGGCGAAAAGTGGTACGTGGCAGGTATCTGCAATGGTAAGCAGCCAGAACGCAAGTTCAGCTTGCCGCTAAAATTCCTTGCAAACGGCAACCACCAGATGACAATCTTCACCGATGGTTTCAATGCCGGTCAGCAGGCTATGGATTATCGTCGCAACGTGCGCATGGTCACATCGGCCGATGTCCTCGACGTTACGATGGTTCGTAACGGAGGTTTTACTGCCGTGATAGAGTAGGGGATGGCATACACATACCCCTTCGTAAATGGCATGTTACAGTCCCACTTTTGTGGCGGATTTTTATGAGTTGTCGTATGGCCATTTGTGTGTTTGACGAATGGGTTTTGTAAGTCGTCATATAAACTCCAAAAAAAGTTGTGTCAACTTTCGGCCGAATGTTGGCACAACTTTCAGTGAAAAGTTGTGTCAACTTTTTTTCGAACATAAGCAACAACTCAAGTAAATCGACCAAACAACAAGAGTTTACGCGAGTTCGGGATAAGCAATTCTAAAAAACCTCAGAG
>JAUNQM010000061.1 GCA_030536165.1 Prevotellaceae bacterium
CCAGGGAACGCCTGAGGAACTGGCTTCAAACCAGACGGTAAGAGAGAAATATCTCAGTACAAGTTTCGTGCTCCGCCAGAAAGACTTCCAGCGCATCGACGAGCAGAAACGTGCCGCCGAAAGCAGGGAACAGGCATAGAAAAACCAGAATTTTATCAAAAATTTAAATAACATTTTATGAACATTACATTTGAATGCGCCGACAAGATTAACGGCAAGATTACAGCCTCAATTGTAAAGGCTGACTACGAGGAACAAGTAAAGAAAGCACTTAAGAACTACCAGAAGAAAGCCAACGTGCCTGGTTTCCGTCCTGGTAAAGTACCTTTCGGTATGATAGAAAGACAATTCGGCACGCCAGTCAAGGTAGAAGAAATCAACAAGCTCCTCGGCGAGAAAGTAGATGCTTACATCCGTGAAAACAAGATACAGATGCTCGGCAACCCAATACCTGCAGAACAGCAGCAGGAAGGTATGGACTTCGACAAGGACGACGACTTCACTTTTGTATTCGACGTAGCTATCGCACCTGAGTTCAAGGTAGAACTTACTGGTAGAGACAAGGTGCCTTTCTATGACATAAAGGTTGACGACGAACTTATCAATCAGCAGATTGAAGTCTATACTTCACGCACAGGCCAGCACGTAAAGGTAAGAGAATACAAGGACGGTGACATGCTCAAGGGAGACGTTCGCGAACTCGAAAACGGCGACACAAAGGAAGGCGGCATCACAATTGAGGGTGCTGTAATGATGCCGAAATACATGAAGAGCGACAAGCAGAAAGCACTGTTCGACGGTTGCAAGCCTGGTGATATCATCACGTTCAACCCTTACGAGGCTTACGAAGGAAGCGAAGTAGAACTCGCATCATTCCTCAAGATAGAGAAGGACAAGGTGGCTGAAATGAAGTCAGACTTCACTTATCAGGTGATTGAAGTAACTCGCTACGAGAAGGGCGAAATCAATCAGGAACTCTTTGACAACGTATATGGAGAAGGCGTCGTAAAGAGCGAAGAAGAATTCCGCAACAAGGTAGCTGACGACCTCAAGACTCAGATGACAGCAGACAGCGACTATCGCTTCATCATCGACCTCCGCGCACACTGCGAGAAAAAGGTGGGCAAGCTTGCTTACCCAGACGAGCTGATGAAGAAGATTATGCAGCGCAACAATCCTGAAAAGGACTCTAAGTTCATCGACGAGAACTACGAAGGCAGCATAAAGGAACTCACATGGCACCTTATCCGCGAACAGCTTGTTGCAGCAAAGGGCATCAAGATTGACGAAGCCGACATCAAGGCAGCAGCAGTTGAAGCAACACGTGCACAGTTTGCACAGTATGGCATGAACAACGTGCCACAGGAAATGCTTGAAAAGTATGCAGAAGAGTCAATGAAGAAGGAAGAAATGATTAACAACCTCGTTGACCGCAGCATCGACCGCAAGATTACCGACGTATATAAGGACGTGGTAAAGCTCGACGTAAAGGAAGTTACGCTCAAAGAATTCAATAAACTGTTTGAATAATGAACAACGACTTTAGAAAGTTTGCCACACAGCACCTCGGCATGAACGGTATGGTGCTCGACGACGTAGTAAAGGCTCAGTCACAGTATATGAACCCTTACATTCTTGAGGAACGTCAGCTCAACGTGACTCAGATGGACGTGTTCTCACGACTGATGATGGACCGCGTCATCTTCCTCGGCACACAGATTGATGACTACACTGCAAATACCTTGCAGGCACAGCTCCTTTACCTCGACTCAATAGACCCAGGCAAGGATATCAACATCTACATCAACTCACCTGGCGGAAGTGTGTATGCAGGACTTGGTATCTATGATACAATGCAGTTCATACAGAGCGACGTGGCTACAATCTGCACAGGCATGGCAGCATCAATGGCAAGTGTGCTGCTCGTTGCAGGCAAGGAAGGCAAGCGCTCAGCACTCACACACTCACGCGTGATGATTCACCAGCCAATGGGTGGTGCACAAGGTCAGGCTTCAGACATTGAGATTGTGGCTGAAGAGATAATGAAACTGAAGAAAGAACTCTATACAATCATCTCTGAACACTCAAAGACACCTTTCGACAAGGTATGGGCAGACTCTGACCGCGACTACTGGATGACAGCAGAAGAGGCTAAGGCATACGGAATGATTGATACTGTACTAAAGAAGAAACAATAAAATAAAACGGTTTTGGGTTATTGGTTTTAGGTTATAGGTCAAACCGGCAACCAACAACCGATACCCCACAACCAATCAAAATAAGAATGAAGACGGCGAAAGACAGATGTAGCTTTTGCGGCAGGAGCAGTGACCAAGTGAGACTCATGCTCAACGGCATGGGGGCTATGATTTGCGACGAATGTGTCAAGACGGCTTACGAAGTGCTTCAGGAAAACGGAGTTCTATCGAACGCTGGCGGCAAATTCAACGTAGAGATAAAGGATGTGCCAAAGCCTAAACAGCTTAAAGAATACCTTGACCAATACGTAATCGGACAAGACGAAGCGAAGAAGACTCTCTCTGTGGCAGTATATAACCACTACAAGAGATTGAGTCAGCAAAAGTCTGACGACAATGATGTTGAGATAGAGAAAAGCAACATCATCATGGTAGGTACAACCGGCACAGGCAAGACGCTGCTTGCACGCACTATTGCAAAGAAGCTCAACGTGCCGTTTACCATCGTCGATGCAACAATATTTACCGAAGCAGGCTATGTGGGAGAAGATGTGGAAAGCATACTCTCACGCTTGCTTCAGGTGGCAGACTACGATGTGGCTGCCGCAGAAAAGGGAATTGTGTTCATTGATGAGGTAGATAAGATAGCCCGCAAAAGCGACAACCCATCTATCACACGCGACGTAAGTGGCGAAGGAGTGCAGCAGAGCCTGCTCAAGCTGCTCGAAGGAAGTATAGTCAACGTGCCGCCAAAGGGTGGACGCAAGCACCCTGACCAAGACTACATTCATGTAGATACGAAAAACATATTATTTATATGTGGCGGAGCCTTCGACGGAATAGAGAGGAAGATCGCACAGCGACTGAATACTCACACTGTGGGTTATAACTCTGTGCAGAACGTAAGACAGATTGACAAGGAAGACCTCATGAAGTACATCATGCCGCAAGATCTCAAATCGTTTGGCTTGATACCAGAGATAATAGGTCGTCTGCCTGTGCTTACATATCTCAACCCACTCAACAAGGAAACACTGCGCCGAATACTCACAGAGCCAAAGAACTCAATCATAAAACAATACGAGAAACTTTTCATCATGGATGGAAAGACGCTTACATTCACACAGGAAGCACTCGACTTTATTGTTGACAAGGCCGTGGAATACAAACTTGGAGCTCGCGGGTTGCGCTCAATCGTGGAAAGCATCATGGTAGATGCTATGTTTGAGGAACCGTCAAAGCGCACAAAGACATTCAAGGTAACGGCAGATTACGCAAAGGCACAAATAGAATTAAGTTGTAAATTGTAAAATCGATAATTCGATGACTCGATAAATCGAACATTCGATAAATCAATCCATAAATCAACTATGACACCAACAGAGGCGTTAAAACATTATTTCGGCTACGGTCAGTTCAAAGGCGACCAAGAGGCTATCATACAGAATGTATTAGATGGCAAGGACACTTTTGTACTGATGCCAACGGGAGGAGGAAAATCCCTTTGCTATCAGCTGCCTTCACTTATTATGGAAGGTACGGCTATCGTTATCTCACCTTTGATTGCACTAATGAAGAACCAAGTCGATGTTATGACAGGCTTGGGCGAAGAGGGAATCGCACATTATCTTAATTCATCACTCAGCAAGTCTGCCATAGAACAGGTGAAAGACGATGTGAGATCTGGAAAGACAAAGCTTCTCTATGTAGCACCAGAATCATTGACAAAATTTGAAAACGTAGAATTCCTGCGTCGCGTGTTTATTTCATTCTATGCCATTGATGAAGCTCACTGTATCTCAGAATGGGGACACGACTTCCGCCCTGAATACAGAAACATACGTCCTCTTATAAACCAAATAGGAGAAGCACCTATAATAGCACTTACTGCGACGGCAACAGACAAGGTAAGGCTCGACATCAAGAAAAGTCTTGGCATCAACGATGCAACGGAATTCAAAAGTTCATTCAACCGCCCAAACCTTTACTACGAAGTACGACCTAAGACTAAAGACATTGATAAAGAAATAATCAAGTTTATAAAGCAAAACCCAGGCAAGAGTGGAATTATCTATTGTCTGTCGAGAAAGAAGGTTGAAGAACTTGCAGAGATATTACGCATAAACGACATCCGTGCTGCCGCTTATCATGCAGGACTTGAAACCACGATTAGAACGCAAACACAGGACGACTTCATTATGGAACGCATCGACGTGATTGTAGCTACCATAGCCTTTGGCATGGGTATAGACAAGCCTGACGTACGTTTTGTCATTCACTACGACATACCGAAGAGTCTTGAAGGATACTATCAGGAGACCGGACGTGCGGGACGTGACAACGGCGAAGGAAAGTGTATTGCATTCTACACACACAAAGACCTTGAGAAACTTGAGAAGTTCATGGAGGGGAAACCTGTTGCAGAGCAAGACATCGGTCGTCAGCTTCTGCAAGAGACAGAAGCCTATGCAGAATCGTCTATCTGCAGAAGAAAACTTCTCCTTCACTACTTCGGAGAATCATATCATGTGGATAATTGCGGAAACTGCGACAACTGTATTCATCCAAAGACAAAAGTTGAAGCCAAATATAAACTTGAAAACGCCTTGAATGCAATCCTTAACTTGAAGGAAAGGTTCCGCACTGATTACCTCATCGACTTCCTTGTAGGTAAAGAATCAGAAGAAATAAAGGCACATAAGCATCAGGACTTAGAAGACTTCGGCTGTGGAAAAGAAGATTCCGCAAAAATGTGGAGCGCAATCATCCGCCAGGCAATGATTGATGGATATATAAAGAAAGAAGTCGAAAACTATGGCATATTAAAGGTGACTGAAAAGGGACGTGAATTCATCGACAAGCCTATTTCCTTCACGGTTGTTGAAGACAACGACTTCAGCAGTCTTGATGACATTTCTGGAGAAGAAGGCGGTACATCAGCCCTCGACCCCACGTTGTTTGCCATGCTGAAAGACCTCCGCAAGTCGGTCGCAAACAAGAACAATGTTGCGCCTTATGTAGTCTTCCAAGACGGATCGCTGGAGCAGATGGCTACGGTGTATCCATTTACGCTTGAAGAAATGAAAACCATTCCAGGCGTAGGCGACGGAAAGGCAAAGAAGTTCGGCGAACCATTCTGCAAGCTTATAAAGAAATACTGCGAAGAGAATGACATCGAGCGTCTTGAGGACATGAGGGTAAAACAATTGCCTAACAAATCATTGCTCAAGGTTGAAATCGTAGGAATGATTGACCGCAAGATGCCACTTGAAAGCATTGCCCACACAAAAAACATGACTGAGGAAGAACTCATAGGCAAACTTGAGACAATAGTCTTCTCTGGTACAAAACTTAACATCGACTACATACTTGAAGACTATCTCGACGATGAAGACATAGATGAACTGTATGAATACTTCCGTGAGTCACAGACAGGTTCTATCAAGGAGGCTCTTGAAGACTACGAAGACGCCTTTACTGAAGAAGAACTTCGTCTTGTAAGGATAAAATTTATTTCAGAAGTTGCAAATTAAAATAAAATAAGGAAATGAAAAAACTGATGTTGATTTCAATGGTCGCTATGTCTGTTTGTTCTCAGATGAGAGCACAGACGAACGACCCTGTGATAATGACAATCAATGGCGTGGATGTGCCAAAGTCGGAGTTTGAATATTCTTTTAAGAAGAACAATTCCGAAGGAGTCATTGACAAGAAAAGCGTTGATGAATATGTTTACCTTTTCATCAACTACAAACTGAAAGTCGCAGCAGCGCTCGACGCACATCTTGACACAATGACATCTTACAAGAAGGAGTTTGTAGGTTATCGCGACGCACAGCTTTACCCATCATTTGTCACAGAGGAAGATGTTGAGAATGAAGCAAAGAAAGTCTATGAGACAACAAAGAACTCAATAGGTCCTGCAGGTCTTGTTCGCCCAGCACACATCTTCTTCCACCTTCCACAGAAAGCCACAGCCGACGAACAGGCAGCAGTAAAAAACCGTGCCGACTCTATATATAATGTATTGAAAGGCGGCGCTGACTTCGCAGAGATGGCTAAGAAGTATTCCAACGACATAGCTTCGGCAGGCAACGGCGGTCTGCTTCCGTGGCTCGCACCTAATCAAACCTTAAAAGAGTTTGAAGATGTTGCATACAAACTCAACGTTGGCGAAATGTCTGAAGTTGTCAAGTCGTCGATGGGCTACCACATTATATTAATGAAAGGCAAAAAGCAACTTGAGCCTTACGATTCACTGCGCAGCGATATCATGAAGTTCATCGAGCAGCGCAACATTCGCGAATCAATTGCAAAGGCAAAGGTTGACACAATCGCAAAGCAGAGAAACATTTCAACCGAACAACTCATGGATGAGCGTGCCGAAGAACTTTCAGCAAAGGACCTCGACACCAAGTATCTCATTCAGGAATACCACGACGGATTGCTCCTCTATGAAATCAGCAACAACACCGTATGGAGTGCTGCCGCAAATGATTCCATCGGACAAAAGAACTTCTTTGAAAAGAACCGTAAGAAATATGCTTGGGACGAGCCTCGCTATAAAGGTATAGCATACCACACAAGAGACAAAGCCGACGTCAAGGCTGTAAAGAAATGTATCAAGGGTGTGCCTTTCGAAAAGTGGGCACCATTACTCAAGGAGCAATTCAACAACGATTCTATCCTTCGCATCCGCGCAGAAAAGGGTATCTTCAAGAAAGGCGACAACGGACTTGTTGACAAAGAAGTCTTCAAGCAGAAGGACGCAAAGCCGAAAGAGGTCAAAGACTATCCTTACGATGGCGTATTCGGAAAGATTCTCAAGAAAGGTCCAGAAGAATATACTGACGTAAAGAACCTTGTACTCTCCGACTATCAGGAAGAACTCGAAAAAGAATGGGTTAAGGAACTGAGAAGCAAATACACATTCTCTGTAAATAAAGATGTGCTTAAGACAATTAAATAGTTACAAAACATAAAGTCCAAATTATGAAGACAATTTGTAGCAGAATACTGGTAGCGTCGATGCTATTGCTTTGCAATGCATTTTGCTTTGCTCAAGAAGCGACCGACTCCACAAAAGTAACAACTCCCGCAACTGAACCAGAGGAAGAACCTAATGTCGTTGACGAAGTTATATGGGTTGTAGGCGACGAGCCTATACTTAAATCCGAGGTCGAGGCACTGCGTCAGGAGGAAGGCGTACACTGGAAAGGCAATCCAGACTGTTCCATTCCAGAGCAGATTGCAATCCAGAAGTTATACCTCAACCAAGCAGTCATAGACAGTATTGAAGTCACCGACGCTGAAGTCGCTACCGATGTTGAAAACCAGCTCAACTACTGGATTCAGATGGCTGGTTCACGTGAAAAGCTTGAGGAATACCGCAAGATGACCATACAGCAGATGCGCGATGAACTGCGTTCAGAACTTCGCAATCGCCGTATCACCGAGCAGATGCAACGCGAACTGATTAAAGACGTTGCCGTGACTCCATCGGAAGTAAGGAAGTTCTTCAAGGACTTACCTGAAGACAGTATTCCTTTCGTACCTACGCAAGTCGAGGTGCAGATTATCACTCACACCCCACGCATCGACCCAGAGGAAATAAACAAGGTAAAGAATGACCTTCGTGAATACACAGAGCGTATCACAAAGGGCGAGACTTCCTTTGCCACTCTCGCACGCCTTTACTCTGAAGACCCAGGCTCCGCACGCATGGGAGGCGAGATGGACTATGTCGGGCGTGGACTGCTCGACCAATCATTTGCTGCCGTGGCATTCAACCTTACCGACCCAAAGAAAATATCAAAGATTGTTGAATCGGAATTTGGTTTCCACATCATCCAGCTCATCGATAAACGCGGCGATAAAATCAAGGTGCGCCATATCCTAAGGAAGCCTGTTGTATCTGATGCCGCTCTTGATTCTATGTGTATGCGTCTCGACACTCTTGCAATGGACATCCGTGCAGGTAAGACTGACTTCGAGGAAGCTGCAACATTCATTTCCGACGACAAGGACACAAAGAGCAACAAGGGAAACATGTTCAACACAGATATGCAGACAGGCATGCGCACATCACGCTTCGAGATGCAAGACCTTCCTCCTGAGATTGCAAAGGTGGTTGATACACTCGAGGTTGGACAGATTTCTGCTCCATTCGTCATGATTAACTCAAAGAACAAAAAGACTTGCGTGATAGCAAAGCTGAAGAATCGTATTCCGCGCCATCGTGCCACTATGACTGAAGACTATCAGATTCTGCAAGACGTAGTGCTCGCTAAACGCCGTGAAGAAGTGCTGCACAAGTGGATACAGAACAAAATCAAATCAACCTACGTGCGCATCAATCCTAAATACAGGGATTGTGACTTCGAATACACAGGATGGGTGAAATAAAAGAAAACAGTGCTAGAAACCCTAGAAATTCTAGAAAATCTAGAAACTCTAGACTGTCGCAGGGCATCATTTGGTTGATGCTCTTGCTTCTTATTGCTGGGAACTATGCCCTGGCTCGCACTCGACGCCCAAGCGACGGACGAGTGCACCTCATTCATGCCGACGTGCTTCACACCGACCAATACAGCCAGCCTGATGTGCAGATACTCAACGGGCACGTCCAATTCACCCACGGAGGCACGCGTCTCTACTGCGACAGTGCCTATTTCTATGAGAGCACAAACTCCTTCCGCGCCTTTGGTCATGTGAAGATGTATCAAGGTGACACACTCTCACTCTTCAGCGACTACGCTTACTATGACGGCGACGATGAGCTTGCCATCGCACGACACAACGTAGTGCTAAAGCACAGAAAGACTACACTCTACACCGACAGCCTAAACTTCGACAAGGCTTACGGCATAGGCTACTTCTTCGACGGCGGACGACTCGTTGACAAGCAGAACACTCTCGTTGCCGACTGGGGGCAATACGACACCGAGACCAAGCAGTCTGTATTCAAATACGACGTATCGTTGATAAACAAGACAACCCAAGTCGTGACCGACACATTATATTATAATACGTCGAACTCAATGGCTGAGATGTGCGGGCCAACCGACATCACGCAGAAGGACAGCCACATCTACACCGAGCACGGCTACTATAACACCAACACTGACCAGTCAGAGCTCTACGACCGCACCATAATAACTAACAACGACGGCAAGAAACTTATGGGCGACAGTATCTATCACGACAGCGAGACGGGCATAAGTCGTGCCTACCACAACGTGGTCTATTCAGATGCGAAAAACAAAAACCAGCTCACAGGCAACGTTTGTTACTACGACGACAAGCAGGGATACGCCTACGCCACAGACAATGCCGTAGCCATCGACTACTCGCAGAAAGACACGCTCTACGTGCATGCCGACACTTTCAAGCTCTATACTTTCAACATCAACACCGACTCGATGTATCGCCGCATTCACGCCTACAACCACGTGCGAGCATATCGCCGCGATGTGCAGGCAGTATGCGACTCAATGGTTTATATCTCTTGCGACTCATGCGCCACGATGTATCGCGACCCAATCATCTGGCACGACGGACAGCAGTTGCTCGGCGAAGAAATAAAAATCTACAACAACGACTCCACCGTAGAGTGGGCACACGTCATCAATCAAGCACTATCCGTCGAACGGCTTCAGCAAGACACGGCGAAATTCAACCAGATAGCATCGAAGGAAATGAAAGCCTTCTTCCACGGAGGCGAGATATACGAGTCGCAGGCAATAGACAATGTGCAGACGTGCTACTACGTAATCGACGACAAAGACTCTTCAATCATCAGCTTCAACTATCTTGAAACCACGCTTATGAAGATGTTTCTCGAAAACCGTAAGC
Organism: Prevotellaceae bacterium; assembly: GCA_030536165.1. GTDB lineage: Bacteria > Bacteroidota > Bacteroidia > Bacteroidales > Bacteroidaceae > Prevotella. Next base: position 10,053 of record JAUNQM010000061.1, read on the forward strand.
TGCAGAAGATATGGACTCCGAAGTTCGAAGGAGTCATGTATCCGCTCACACAAATCCCTCCAGGCAAAGACCGTCTGACGTCGTTTGCATGGTTCGACTACATCCGACCAATCGACAAAAACGACATATTCGAGTGGCGTGGAAAGAGCGAAGAAAACAAACTCAAGACCATCGTGCGGCATTCCGCACCGAAAAACAACCTTACAGGCCTGAAACTTCAGTAAGAAGTTTCGGCCTTTTTTTTGTACCCCCACTTACGGCTTTCTGCTATAGTCTCAATAGTTTCTCTAGCATCTATAGATTTGTCGATTACAATGCGCGCCTTCGCTTAACGCTAATATCAGCCCTCCACACCTGAGGTGTGAAATGCGAAACACCTGAGGTGTGAACACCACTAACACCA
>JAUNQM010000062.1 GCA_030536165.1 Prevotellaceae bacterium
GTTGCCTAAGCATGCCCTCGTTGAGCAGCACCTCCTTGTTCTCAAACAGTTCATAGAGCGTGCGCTTCGACATGTTCAGGTCGGAGGAGATTGTGTCCATCTTCACGGCTTTTATACCGTTGTTGGCAAACAACTTTGAGGCATACTCGACAACGTTGTTTTTGATTCTATCCTTTTCCATAAGCCGATGTTTTGTTGTGATAATTGTGAATGCTGTTTTGCAAATATACTGTTTTTTATTTTAATTGATGTAAGAAAAGATTAAAATATGCAGAATGAAGTGAAAAAATATATTAAAATCTTGTTATATTATGAATAATATACTAACTTTGTACGCTAATGTACTTTTTAGAATAAAGATTAAATAAGATATGGTAAAGAAAAAGACGGTAAAGAAAACCACCAAAGGCAGTAATGGCAACTGGATGGAAGCTCTTGGGTATTCAAAGGTGTTCCAGAACGAAAAGTTGAATTTCATAATTGGCATAGTGCTGATTTGTATTTCTATTATTGCTATCATCTCATTCGTGTCGTATTTCTCGACAGGTGCAGCAGACCAAAGCATTCTCGACAACCTGCGTGAAGGCGACATGGCTAATACCACACGCGAGTTTGCCAATTACTGTGGATCGCTTGGGGCAAAGCTATCCGACTTCCTTATAAGAAAGTGCTTCGGATTAAGCGCTTTCCTTATACCGGCATTCCTCATTATGCTCGGATTGAGAATAATGGGAATTTACAAGGTGCAGATACTTAAATGGTTCTTCTGCATGATGCTTTGTATGGTGTGGTGCTCGGTGGCGTTTGCAAAGTTTCTTGCGCCAATGTTTAGTTCTTTACATTTCAATCCAGGAGGTGGACATGGCGATAGCATCATGAATTATCTTGAGAACTACATCGGTGCACCAGGACTAATCGCTGTGCTCGTGCTTGTTGCTATTGCATTCCTTTCATACGTAAGTTGCGAGACCATCGAGGTGATAAAGAAGGTACTCAATCCTGTGAAATACATACGTGATAAGGTTATCTTCACTGTTGAAGCACCAAGTGGTGAGGTCGAAGAAACTACCGAGATGCCCGACGTGGAGGCAGACCCTGACGCATTCGATAATCCTACCACGAACATTATAGACTGGAGTAGCGAGAATCAGAACCAAGAAGAAGTGAAACCAGAACAGGCAGGACAACCTGAAAGTGATAACGCACAGAATACAAGTATTACATTTGAGGTTGAAAGTCCTGCGAACGAAGAAATACCTGAAGACAATGATATGCAAATCACTGTAGGCAGGGAAGAAACGCGCGCAAGCAGCCAGACGCTTGTAAATGTCGGCGGCAGACGTATTGCGCAGTTTGACCCAAAGAAGGACCTTGAGAACTACCACTATCCAGTCCTCGACTTGCTAAAGAAATATGACAACGATGGTCAAAGTTATGTGGATCCAGAAGAACAGGAAAGAAACAAGAACCGTATTATCGATGTCTTGCGCCAGTTTGGTGTGGAGATAAGCAGTATAAAGGCAACCATAGGTCCTACTATTACTCTGTATGAGATTACTCCAGCTCCAGGAGTGAGAATTTCAAAGATTAAGAACCTTGAAGACGACATCGCACTCAGTCTTGCTGCAAAGGGAATACGTATCATTGCTCCGATACCAGGCAAGGGCACAATCGGTATTGAAGTGCCAAACGCTAAACCTCGCATTGTCTCTATGGAGAGCATTCTTAACTCTAAGAAGTTCCAAGAGACAACAATGGAACTTCCTATTGCCCTTGGTAAGACAATCACCAACGAGGTTTACATGGCTGACCTTGCAAAGATTCCTCACCTTCTCGTTGCAGGTGCTACAGGACAGGGTAAGTCTGTCGGTCTGAATGCTATCATTGCATCGCTCCTTTACAAGAAGCACCCTGCAGAGCTGAAACTCGTGCTTGTTGACCCAAAGAAGGTTGAGTTTAGCATTTACTCATCTTTGGACAAACACTTCCTTGCAGCGGTGGCTGAAAATGAGGACGAACCAATCATTACCGATGTAACAAAGGTAGTACGCACACTTAACTCTCTCTGTAAGGAAATGGACGAGCGCTACGATTTGTTGAAGGTGGCTCACGTGAGAAACATCAAGGAGTACAACGAGAAGTTCCTCGACCGTCAGCTCAACCCACTTCAGGGGCACCGCTTCATGCCTTATATCGTTGTGGTTATCGATGAGTTTGGTGACCTTATCCTTACTGCAGGCAAGGAAATCGAAATGCCAATCACTCGTATTGCCCAGCTTGCACGTGCCGTCGGAATACACATGATTATCGCAACCCAGCGACCAACTACGACGATTATCACAGGTAATATCAAGGCAAACTTCCCTGGACGTATGGCGTTCAAGGTTACGGCAGTCGTCGATTCAAGAACCATCCTCGACCGTACTGGAGCTAATCAGCTCGTAGGTCGTGGCGATATGCTTATCCTCAACGGCGCAGAGCCAGTGCGTGTTCAATGTGCATTCCTCGATACGCCAGAAGTAGAACGTATTAGTGATTATATTTCCAAACAGCAAGGTTATACAAGACCGTTTGAACTTCCAGAACCTGACACAGGTGATGCTGATGGCGAAGATGGTGGCGCTGATCTCGGACCTCTCGACCCAATGTTCGAGGAGGCTGCAGAACTGATTGTATTGAATCAGCAAGGCTCTACAAGTCTTATTCAGCGTAAGTTCTCTATTGGATACAATCGTGCAGGAAGGCTTATGGATCAGATGGAGAAGGCTGGTATCGTAGGTCCTGCACAAGGAAGCAAACCGCGTGAAGTCTTTATTCAAGACGTGGCTTCGCTTGCTCGTATAGTAGAGAAATATAAATAGGAATTACTATAGGATTCAATAGAATAAGTCATGAAAAGAAGTTGTATTATAATATTGTGTGTGACGGTTGGGCTGTTATTGTCTGTTCAGTCTTTGGCAAAGACCATGACGGCAAGGCAAGTGCTCGACAAGACAGCGTCAGTCATCAGCAACAAGAGTGGGGTTATGGCAAACTTCACCATCAGCAACACAAAGATGGGCAAATCCACAGGCGTGATTTACGTGAAGGGAAACAAATGGCATGCTAAAGTGCCTGCTGGGCTTGTGTGGTACAATGGCAAGACCCAGTGGACATACGTCAAGGCTAACGAAGAAGTCAATGTCACCACTCCTACAAAGGAGCAGCAGTCTGCCTTCAACCCTTACTCATTTATATATCTTTACAAGAAAGGATATAAATGCACCCTCAATGAGAAGGGAAACACATATATCGTGAGCATGATAGGCGAAAACAGCCAGAAAGGTATAGGCGAGATGATAGTCATCATCAGCAAAAGCACTTTTGCACCTACCAAACTGAAGATGCGTCAAGGCGAGACTTGGACAGACATCATCATCAATAGTTTCAAGAAGGGAAACTATGCCGACAGCATGTTCCAGTTTAACTCAAAGGACTTCCCAAAGGCAGAGATTATAGACCTAAGATAGCCCCCATATGACCAATCGCTTTGTTTCATTCCTTTTCTGTCTCCTCTGCATTGCTCCCGTAAATGCAGCAAAGTGGAATTTCAAGTCAACGCAATCGTCCGACGTTGCCCTTTTGAGTGCGGATGTTGCGAATTGGAATCTAGCAGACAAATATTATGAGAACCTTACCACTGTTGATGGCTCTCTATGTGCCAGTGGTGAGGAACTTACCTATGCAAAGGGCTTATTGTTTGCAGCAAAGGAAAAGGCAATACGCGTCAATAATGGGGTAGGGCGGCTTTGGATAAACGGCGGAACAACGATAACCATTCCTAATGCTAAGGCAGGGAATGTGCTTGAAGTGGTCTATGCGAACTCTGGCTCAACGTCGCGCGGACTTTATGTGACCAATGCGACTGTGATTTCTGGCACGCTGAATCAGCAAGTGTCGAAAGGCACGCAATACACTGCTACATGTTCCGTAACTAATGATGGCAATGTGGTTCTCTCTGCAACTGATGGTGCACTTTACGTTTATTCGCTGTCGCTTTCTGAACCTGGCGATGAAGGGGCCGCAACTTATTACAATAATCCTATTGACAAAAGCAAGGACCAAGTCATCATCAAACTCAAAGATGGCGATATGCGCTACTATGATGCAGATGCCCTTGACGTTATCAATGTATTCTCTGATACCATCCGCGTTACGCCTTCCGACATTGACGGCTTCGACATATTCAATAAGAACGTAGCCGAAGTCGCTTTCCGCGGTGCTGATGCAGAATATAAAAACACCTTTGAAAACACAGAAGGCAAGGTTGAAATCATCGAGTCGCGTGGATGGTTCGAGAGTGCTTTCGTGAAGTTTGCCCTCTTCGAAGGTGCATCTTCTTATAATGTGTATGTGAAAGGCGAGGCAGATGCTGACTACACAAAACTCGACCGTGAACTTGTCAGAAACTATGGCACATACGGACGTGCCGACATGGTTGGACTCAAGGCAGGAAAGTATTCTATGAAAGTGGTGCCTGTTGCCGATGGCAAGGAACTCTCCGACGCTGCGAATGAAGCAACCGACCTTGAAGTAAGAAACTATCTCCGCGACAACTTCGCCCACTTCAAACTCAAGAACACCGGCGTCGGTGCCTACAACTTCGATGGCACACTGAAGACTGGTGCAAAGGTCTTCTATGTCACAAAGGAAACGGCAAAGACAATCTCCACCAACGTAATCACGAGCAGCAAAGGCGGAACGACTCTGGCCACAGGTCTGCAAGCTATCTTAGACCTCTACATGAAGGGCTATGATTCCACGCCTATCGACTTCCGCATCATCGGCTGCGTGACGCTCGACGACCTTGACAAGATATCGAGCAGTGCCGAAGGATTACAGATAAAAGACAACAAGAAAAACATCGGCTCAAAGTTCCTCAACATCACTGTCGAGGGCATAGGCGACGATGCTACAACCTCTGGCTTTGGCTTCCTCTGCCACGGTGCAGGCGGTGTTGAATTCCGCAACTTCGCAAACATGAACTGCTTGGACGATTGCATCTCAATCGACACCGACAACTCTTACGTCTGGGTTCACAACATGGACTTCTTCTATGGCAAGCCTGGCTCTGATGGCGACCAGGCAAAGGGCGACGGTACGATTGACATAAAAGGCAACTCTAAATACATCACAGTCTCCTACAACCACTTCTGGGATTGTGGCAAGACAAGTCTTTGCGGTATGAAGAGCGAGACAGGACCAAACTATATCGACTACGACCACAACTGGTTTGACCATGCCGATTCGCGTCATCCTCGCGTAAGGACGATGACCGTGCACGTGTGGAACAACTACTTCGATGGCGTTTCCAAGTATGGTGTGGGTGCAACAATGGGCAGCTCCGTCTATGTTGACCACAATTTCTTCCGCAACTGCAACTATCCGATGCTCATTTCCCTTCAGGGACGCGACGCAGAGGGCAGCGGCACTTTTTCGGGCGAGAACGGCGGAATGATAAAGAGTTTCCGCAATCTCTATGTGGAACGCTCGAAGAACTTCTGCAATTACACGCAACACACTCCTGGCTATGCCGACAACTTCGACTGCTATGAGGTCGAAGATTCATGCACGCAGATACCGCAGACGGTAGTGGCAAAGGTCGGAGGCACGCCATACAACAACTTCGACACAGATCCAGAACAGATGTACACCTATACACCAGATGCACCGGCCGACGTGCCTTATATCGTCACAGGTTGGTATGGTGCAGGTCGTATGGGGCATGGCGACTTCCAGTGGAAATTCTCTAACCGCCTTGACGACACAGACTACGACGTCATCAAGTCGCTCAAGGATGCAATTGTAAACTATCAGTCAAAGCTGGTAGGTTTCTTCTAATATCTAATTGCCCGTACACCTTATTATATATACGCGCGCGTGCGTATGAACCATTTCTCGGAAAAAGTCCTGCTTTTTTTCAAGAAAATGTTTGTGGTACAATAAGTTTTTAGTAATTTTACACCGTGAATTTACGAAGGCGGACGCTATGCCTGCGTAGTAGCTCCACCCAAACCCTTTCTCGTAGGAGGGGAACAGAAAGTTGTATATAACGCATCACATCCCTCATGCAGGTAAAACTGTGTGGGGGAGTTTTTTTTGTAAGTTGTAAAGTGTAAATTGTAAGTTGTAAAGTGGATTCCGAGCTTGCTCGCCTGAGCACCTACTGGAGCGCAAGAAGTCGTAAAGTTGGCTGTGCATATCCCAATACGGCTCTCAATCGAATAACGATGTGGCACGCTATGCGAGGTGGGTGCAAAATAAGCACTGTAAGTGTGATAATGCATAGGATAGCGCGCGAGCGCTATCTTTATGACATTCACAAGACTATAGCGCTGTAGGCGCGGCAGAACTGATGCTTTTTTCTGTCGTGCCTACGGCACTATAGGTTGCTGTGCTTGATGAGATAGGGCTGCCGCCCTATCCTAATATTTTTCGTCCCTATGGGACTTTATCTGCTCTATCTATGGCTTTCAGCCAGATGGGCAGTGAATATTGGTGCTATAACCGTTCGCCGTCAAGGCACTGAGCATCAATAATGATTGCTAATAGTCGGTACCGAAGCGCAACATTCTGTCGCCGCCCTCAAACGGGGTGGCACTCTTCTGTAGGCCGACGAGGAGGGCGCTCCAGTTTGTTTCCTTGTCGAATGTCAGACGTTTGTATAAAGCAAGTGCGTCTTCCCTTGAAATCTTGTCGGCATTTGAGTATCCATAGATGTTCTGCGCTGATACCGGACCATAGACTCCTTCTTTCAGACTTTGCAGGATGACGCTTGGCGATGTGTATTGGTATGGTTCATCGTCAGATTTTTTTGAGGTGCAATTGATGTACGACATATCTCTGAGGGCTCTGTCGTATTCCTTGAGATAGCCTTTGAATGTTTCCAGATCATTGGCAAATCCAGCAGGGTTGGAGGCTTCTTTGTATGCTTGGGCTATGGCAACTACGTTTGACATGAAATCGTAGAGGCAGAAGCCGCTATGCGATTCATTTATCATTGCTATATTGCCTAATGCTTCTGACCGCTCGTCTTCGCTCAGTTCCGTCCAACGTTCCATCATTTCCTGTGTATTCAGATATAGATAAAGGTAGTCGCGCAGACTGTTCGCACACAGAGTGTTGCAAATCGCTTCAAGTTTTATTGATTCCCAATCCGTATCTCCTTCATTTTCCTTATCTACGAAGAATTCTGCAACTGACCTGACCGGTGCATTCAGGGAGGAAATCTTTGTGAGGTCATAGACTCCTTGGTCTGACATATACCCCTTATCATAGGCTTCGACATATCTATCGACACAATATCTGAGGATGTCTTTGAGTGGCTGACCATTTTTTGCACCTTTTTTGAATGCGTCAAGTATATGGTTGCCAAACTGGCTTCGTGTGTTTTCCTGAGCTGCCATATTGAGGTCGGTTACGGCAGCATACTCGTTGAGTACTTCCATAGTGGCCATCAGGCATTCGTCAGAGATGATGGCATCGACTTTATGTATCTTTGAACTCCTGATTCCTTCGACTGCATTGAAGATTGATACCCCATAGTCTGATGATTCACAGTCAAAAACATCATCGAATATCTGTGCCCTGGAGGATGGGATGCCCCTGTCGTCATAGAAATCCCAACCACTTCCGTGATCTTTCATCAGCAGGATATATTTCTTTGCCGGATATTTTTCCACATTCCAGTTGATGAAATCCGTCAGGTTTTTGGGGTCTGAGAGTTTGAAATCCACTCCTCCTATTTTCTCTGAATATGGTTCAAGGTAGGCTGTGGCATCGATTATCCATTTGTCATATTCGAATACTGATTCTGGGTCGGCAACAAGGGTGGAATCCCATTTGAATACTCCTTCTTTTGGTGCCGCCCAGCGTCGGGCACCTTCGAACTTCATTCCTTTGGCCTTTATCTCCGAAGTCTGATATTCTGCGGAGCATTTGAATAGGAAAGTTATGTTGACATCATCATTGCAACCTCCTGCCATAAGTGGGTAGAAAAGGTTGTATATGGTAGATGCATCCAAAGTCGTCCCTCCGCAGCCATATATCATAATAGTGTATTCGGCAATGTGTTTCCCGCCATGGTCGTCATTGGATTCGTCGTCACTGCAAGCAGTCAATGATAACGACAACACAAGCGACATTGCGAGAAATGACAGGCATTGCAACACACAGGAAACACTTTCTTTCATTGTTTTCATAAATCCACGTAAGTTTGATATTTCTTAACTTGATGAAATTGGAGCTTTTTTGTAAGTTTGTATTCGTATGGAAACAAACAGACTAAAGAATTCCGCTATTGATTACCGAAGGCAAAGTTAAAGAAATTTTCTGTATTGCAGATGGCTTTTGCAAAGTTTTTGATGCGCGGGTGGCAAAATATACCTTCAAGGCCGTAAAAAAAACGTTGTTGTCTGGGAGATGGTTGCGTGATAAGTGGAACGTGTGGCATACTTGCTTGTGGTAAACTTCAGCATGTTACCTGTTGCGTTGCCATAGGCTAAGGTGTCAATGTCTTTCAGCTAATAGGGGCTGTGGCAAGTCCCGAATATAGCGAAAGCGAGGGTATTTGCCCGACTTGTCGCATATCGTTTTTGTAGTCGTCGATAGTCGTCGCTTCACACGTCCGTTTAACTCGGGAAAAGTTTTGCAAAACTTTTTTCGAGTATATGCGACGACTGATAAAAAAGATACGAAAAAGTTTGGTAATGAGTAGCAATATGTGTAACTTTGCAATCAACTAAAAAAACTTATTATTATGGCTATAAATTATAGTGTAGGACAGGCGTGCAACTTCTCTGGCAATGACGAGCAGAAGCTCTATGCGCGCGTGCAATCAACTCAGACAGTGTCGCTTGAAGAGATTGCAAAGTATGCAGCATCCCATTATGGCGGCATGGTGGACAAGATGATGGTGATGAAAGTGGTGGATATGCTTAGCAAGTCGGTCGTCGATAAGCTTAAAGACGGCTGCCGCGTGTCGTTAGGCGACCTCGGTACGTATTATGCCCACATCAAGAGTACTGGAAAATCGGTGGCTGAGATACGCGAAGAGGGATTCCATCCTTCGCGCGACATCGAGGACGTATGTGTGAAATGGTCGCAGAGCCAACTGATGAAGCATGAAATCAACGTGGATAATGTGACCTTCAAACAGGTATCGCAGCTCGATACGAAACGTGGCGCGATAAAGGAGAGTGAAGGGCCTGCGGACTAATTGATTACTGAGCTTGCATGCTTATTTATCCCATGATTTATGCCTTGATTTATCATGGATTCAAGACTGAAGGTCGCCTTAATTAAATTGTCTTAACCATTTATGCATGATTTATTATTAGATTTCTACGTGAATATATAAATCCTAACATAAATCAAATTTAAATCTTGCATAAATAAAAAGGGGCTTTAAAGAAAGGCGCTCGTTCCTCGCTTGTATCTATGATAAATCGTTTCGTAAATCTAATGATAAATGATACTTTACGACATGCGGACTTACAAAAACATAATAGAATATTGATTTAGACCACAAATAACATGGCAGTAAAGACAATCGGAGTGCTGACGTCGGGCGGCGATGCACCAGGCATGAACGCTGCGGTAAGGGCGGTGACGCGTGCCGGTATTGCAGCTGGATATAAGGTGAAAGCCATCTATCACGGCTATCAGGGGCTGATAAACGGTGAGATAAAAGAGTTTGCCAACGAGAGCGTGAGCGGCATCATAAGCCGTGGAGGTACGATACTCCGCACGGCTCGTTGCACCGAGTTTACCACGCCTGAGGGACGTGCGAAGGCATACGAACAACTGAAAAAGGCTGAGATTGATGCCCTCGTATGCATCGGTGGCAACGGAACGCTGAGTGGAGCAAAGGAGTTTGCCGATGAGTTTAACGTGCAGTGCATCGGCATACCAGGCACGATTGACAACGATATCAATGGCACCGACGAGACGATAGGCTACGACACGACGCTCAACACAATCATGGAGTGCGTGGATAAGATTCACGACACGGCTGCATCGCACGAGCGCATCTTCTTCATTGAAGTGATGGGGCGCGATGCAGGTTGGGTTGCACAGTGCAGTGCTATTGCCGCAGGAGCCGAGGCAGCCATAGTGCCGGAAGCCGTGACAGAGGTTGACCAGCTGGCGCAGTACATAGAAAAAGGCATCCGCAAGAGCAAGAACTCAAGTATCGTGATAGTCAGCGAGAGTCCGAAGTGCGGCGCAATGCACTATGCAGAGCGCGTGAAGAAGGAATATCCGCAGTATGATGTGCGCGTGTCTATACTCGGACACATGCAGCGAGGCGGTTCCCCTTCAGCCCGCGACCGCATCCTTGCAAGTATTCTTGGCGCAGGAGCAGTCGAGGCAATAAAGGAAGGACAGCACAGCATTATGGTCGGTGTG
>JAUNQM010000316.1 GCA_030536165.1 Prevotellaceae bacterium
TGGACTACCCTCGGTAATACATATCAATTTCGTTGAATTAAACGACAATCCCTAGATATCTTGCATATTATGCCATAGGCATAAGACAATGTAGCCAGTTTAACAGCAGGCTGCGATAAATTATGCGGACGGCGGCTTTCTAATGACTGATTTGAGATAAATAAAAAAACTCAATGCCCACAAACGCAAGTTCGTTTGTGGGCATTGAGTTTTGAGATATGTTGTAAAGCCTACCTTAATCTGTCGGCTGAACGCACTAATCGTTCATCTTTGCGTATGGCAGCCGATGCTAATGCGTTAAACACTATTGATATCAGTGGCAATGAAGCATAAATCGTTGGGCGCACTTCACTTCCTACCATGTAGATAGCATAGCCAAGCACAGCAGCTGCCAGAATAGTAAGTATTATGCTGAATGTGCACAGCTTCATTTGCATCTTTCGGTTCTTAAACACGAAGATATTTATGAGCGTGATTGCTGCTGTCAAGCCAAAGACTATGAACGAAATGATTGAAAGCACACTCACACCTTGACCGCATCCGAGACAATATGCACTGCCAGACAATATGCCATTGGTGTAAAGCGATGCTAAAGGCAGACACATCGCTGCAATAAGCGATACGGCTGCAAGCAGAAGATATACGCTCTGAATACGCTGTATCATTATTCCTGAGTTTGTTCTGCTGCTGGGTCACGGAAATAAACCTTTCCATCAACGAACTCTTCTGTTGCGATGAGTGATGGCTTTGGCAATTTCTCGTAGAAGCGTGAAATCTCAATCTGCTCGCGGTTTTCAAATACTTCGTCCAATGAGTCGTTGTAAGCAGCAAACTCTGAAAGTTTCTTGCTCAATTCGTCCTTAATCTCATTGCCAATCTGGTTAGCACGCTTGCCGATAATAGCTACAGACTCATAGATATTGCCTGTTTCCTCTGCGAGGTCTAAGATGTCACGAGTCACCGTGTTTGTTGGTGCTTTTGTTTTCTTGTAGTCAATCATTGTTATTTACGGATTTACTGATTTACAGATTTATTTATTCTTTAATCTTTCAGATATTTCTTGCAACTTGCAATATACTTCAATGCTGTTTCCTTATCTTTCGAATCTGGATACTCATTGATGAAACCATAGCATTCGTCCTCTGCATCGCGATAACGGTCAATTTTCTTTTCATCAACACTTTGCTCAGCAAGCGCAAACTTGCTCTTCATGATAAGAAGACTGAACGCCTCTCGCTTCGACATATAAGGATAGTCCCTTATTGCATTCTGTGCGGTAATGATACACGACTCATAGTTGTTGCCGCCACTTGTGCAGTTGCCGAAGTATGGGCCGAGGTCGTAATACAACTTTGCCGACAAATACTCCTTCTCTACAAGTTTATCTTGCAGTAGAAAGAGTTTTTCCTGCGCCATTTCCTTCATCGAACTCTCAGGGAAGAGGTCGATATACTGCTGGTATGCCTTTATTGCATCGTATGTCGCACTCTGGTCAAGAGCCACCTCAGGCGTACTCATATAGAGCGACTGAGCATAATAGTAGAAAGCATTCTCAACGAAAATGCCCTTTGGATATGATGAAGTGTATTTCTTGAAATATTCCGACGAAGCCTCATAGTCTTTCAGGCAGTATTCTGCCATACCAAGCATATAGAGGTTTTCCTCTCCATTGTCAGTGCCCTTTGTTATATTCACGACCTCCTGCAGCAGCGTTGCAGCCTTCTGATATTTGCCTTCAGCAAAATACTGCTTTGCTGCCTCATACTTAAAGTCATAGTCATCAGACTTCATCAACTGATTAAACGTGCTGCTACAACTACTCAAAAGCACGAGCAGAAGCAAGAGAGAAAGCGAAATATGTGCGAATTTATTCATATTACCCATTTGAACATGCAAAATTACAATTTTCAGCAGACAATACAAAATAAATTAAGAATATTTTACATGGATTGTTGTGTTTTGCAGAACTTACGAGTCGTTGCCTATCGTTTTTTGCAAAATCATCTCACAAAAAGACTCCTGCGCATTGTTACGCAGGAGCCTTCAACGTTCTATTTTTATTAAGGCTTACTTTGTGCCTAAGATGATTGCTGCTGTTGCTGTGATGTCAGATACTGTAATCTGTCCGTCGCCATCAACATCTGCATTTGCTGCATTGAAGTTTGCAGGAGTATTGCCGAGTATGTATGCTGCAATTGCCGTGATGTCGGAAACCGTAACCACGCCGTCACCGTCTGCATCGCCAGGCAGACCATACTGGGCAGCCTCGCCAATTACTTCAAAGGTCTTTATCTCCCATGTTGGTGCATAGTTGCTATCACTTGTATAGACGAATGCCACGTGAATCTTTTTGCCAACATACTTATCGAGACTTCCCTCGGCATTGTTATAGTCCCAGCTATTGCCAGCAGGCCAAGGTGATACTTCTACGTTATCCCATGTCTTATTGTCGGTCGATACCTTAACTGAAAGATACTTAGTAGGAGTTGCGCAATTGTTAACTGCGTGGTTGATAATCATGCGTGCTGAAACTCTGTTTGCAAGGTCAATCTCTGGTGAGATGAGCCAAGATTCTGATGGCAGACAAGTCTTATT
>JAUNQM010000317.1 GCA_030536165.1 Prevotellaceae bacterium
TGCATCAATGAACATTTGTCGAAAAGGGAGTTAAGCCGCCAGATTGATAGTGCATTATATGAGCGCACAAAACTAGACAGTCCAAAACTCTCACCACTGTTGAAAGAAATGGTGCCAGAAGCGGAACAGGTTTTTCGTGATAATTATGTGATGGAGTTTATCACAGGCAAAGAGAGTAAACCGGAAAACTCATTGCGAAGAGCTTTGATAAAGAATATGAAGCAATTCGTTCTAGAGCTAGGCAAGGACTTTGTATGTATTGATGAAGAGTACCGTTTACAGGTAGGCAATAGTGATTTCCGTATTGATTTGCTATTCTACCATCGTGAACTGCAATGCCTCGTTGCTTTTGAACTAAAAACGGAAGCATTCAAACCAGAGCACCTCGGTCAATTGAACTTCTACCTTGAAGCGCTTGACCGTGATGTCAAGAAAAAGAAAGAGAATCCAAGCATCGGTGTCTTACTTTGCAAAGACAAGGATGACGAAGTTGTTGAATATGCACTGAGCCGTAGCCTTTCGCCTACGATGGTGGCAGAATACCAGCTTTGTCTGCCAGACAAGAAAGTGCTTCAGCAGAAAATGCATGAGATTACTGATTTGTCTGATATAATAGAAGAAGATAACGTAAATAAATAAGTATATATGAAAAAACTTTTACTTTTCATTATTCTCACAGCAACACTGACATCATGCCAGCAGATAAGCAAGTGGAAGGCCCAATGGGGTAGTGCAAGCGACCAGACAGAACTAGGTATGCGTTACGAAAAAGGTGACGGAGTGCCTCAGGACTATAAGGAAGCAGTAGAGTGGTATAAGAAAGCCGCCGACCAAGGCTATGCCCAAGCGCAATACCTGCTCGGTAAATGCTATCAGGCAGGCAATGGCTTACCTGTAGATGACGGGCTTGCAGCAGAACTTTTTAAGAAGGCTGCCGACCAGAATCTGGCAGAAGGACTCTACGAGTGGGGATATGCAAACGAGAATGGCAAGGGCGTATCGAGCAACTTCAACGAAGCTGCAAAATACTACAAGAAAGCTGCCGACCAAGGTTCTGTCGATGCCATGTATCGACTTGGACTTATGTATTATCACGGTTCAGGCGTGTCGCAGAATGCAAACAAAGCTTTCACATATTTCCAGAAAGCCGCAGAGAAGAACGTGACAGGTGCGCTCTATTATCTTGGTGTGTGCTATGCCGATGGTCAGGGCACAAAGATAAATGACAATAAGGCTATGGAGTGTTTCACTAAGGCAGCTGAAGCAGGCGATGCAACAGCACAGAACAAGCTCGGTGAACGCTATGAATATGGTCTCGGAGTGCAGGAGAATCCACGCAAGGCTTTTGAATATTATTATCAGGCAGCAAAGCAAGATTGTCCTGAGGCATTCTATAATCTTGGCACATGCTACTACTATGGTTCAGGTGTGGGCAAGAACATGAAGAAGGCTGCTCACTACTTCGAGAAGGCTGCAAACCTGAATATTGTTCAGGCAGAGTTCTATCTCGGAATATGTTACTTCCAGGGCGAAGGCGTGGAGCGTAACCACAAGGAAGCTATGAAGTGGATTAACAAGGCAGCAAACGAAGGCAGCTTTGATGCACAGCAGTTCCTTAACGACCTTGATGAGTACGAGAAGCGCATGGATGCTTGGGTGAACAACGATGGCGTAATGATAACCGACCTTGATGAGGAGGAAGCTGAACGCAATCGCAAGGCTCATAAAGAAGAGCACTACGATATGCAGCGTGTAGTCCGCACAGACTATTAAACAATAACAAAGCAAAAGCCTCGGGGTAATCTCCGAGGCTTTTTATATGATACGGCTCCTTATTTTTCAACTTTTCCTTTGAGTATTACCGATGTGGCGCCGATAGTGAAGATTGTGCCATCGGAGATAACTCGACGTTCGCGGTCGCCGAGGATTACATTGTCGATGAACGTGCCAGTGTTGCTTGGTCCGTCGCGCAGAATATATTTAAGACGCCCTTGCTTATCGCGGCTAACATTGATGATGCAATGTGTGAAATCTATCGAAGGGTCGTTAGTTTCGATAGGAGTATTAATGCCGCTTGTCTTGTGATAGCGACCTATCACGTTGTCGCCCATACGCAACGGCAGTTCCTGCTTGAAGTGGAACACGTTCTCAATGACAACTATGCTGCCGCAGATTTCTTCTTCCTGTTGGTCTGACGACGCTAATGGTGACTTCAGTCGGATTGCAAATTGCTTGTTGCAGTCGGGGCAAACAAAAACGAGTTTCTGTCCAGGTTCATAGCGTGTTTCGTCGAAGGCTATGTAGTTGTCGCACTTAGGGCATCTAACTTTTTTCATATATATATACTATTTAACTTTCTTGGACTAACCAAGCGGCAAAGCCGATGACACAAGTTCGCATGTCGTTTCTTTTATCTCACGCAGAGAAAATTCTGACCTAACGGTCTGCATTCTAATGCTGGCTCAACCCTAAAACTCGTTTTAGTCTTGCCTCATCATTAGAATGCAACATCTTCGATGTCTCAGAATTTTAGCAGAGGCGCAAAGGAGC
>JAUNQM010000063.1 GCA_030536165.1 Prevotellaceae bacterium
CCCAAGGGGGTCGCACTAATACATCTATAGTTTATAGGTAAAATCTCTAATGACCTATTTGGGATAAGAAGCCTGTCGTTAGGTAGGCAATATCGTAGCCAGCCATAGGAATGATTGGCTACATTGTCTAATACCTACGGCGTAAAATAAAAAAGCCGGACATCAGACGATGCCCGGCTTTGATATAGAGTGTTTTACGAGGTTACTTGATGCTCAATGATTTGATTTCATATGTTACAGCTCCTGCAGAAGTACTCTTGTACTGGAAACCAATATAGATTTTCTGACCAGCATATTTTGCAAGACTTGCAGTTGCATCAACAAAGTTGAAGTCAGAGCCTGCTGGCCAAGGAGACAGGTCAATGGTTGTCCAATTAGTCTTGTCTGTTGAAACCTTGCACTCGATGCAGTCAGCGCGATTCATAGAGCTTAGGTAGTTCATAGCGTGGCTAAGAGTCATTGTTGCACCTGACGTAGGAATCTCAAACTGTGGAGAAATAAGCCAGCTTTCAGTATCAAATGCTTTCTGATAATAACCAGAAGCCTTCATACCGTATGAGCTGTTCTGCTGCCATACATAATTGAGACCAGTTGCAATATTTACATCATTGATTGTCCAATCGCCCTGAGTTGATGTGAACGTAATTGAATAAGGAATTGAGTTGTCTGATGGTCCTGGAGGAGTTGGAGGAGTGTCGCCACCATCGATACCTCCGTTGGATGTGGTGAGCTCGTAGTCATCTATAAGTACATTAACACCTGTGGTTTTTGGATTCATGATAACGAGGTTTACTGTTGTTGTTGATGCAAGAGTGAAACTCTTAGAAACCTCGGTCCATTGGTTTGGTATGTCTGTGTATGCAGTATAAACGTAGCTACCGCTAACCTTGCCGTCAACAACAGCAACGTAACCAGGGTTGACAGTTGACTTGTCTCCAGTTGATTTAGCCCAAAATTTGATATTGTATGTACCAGGGAGGAGTGTGATTTCCTTGTAAGCCATTCGTTTGTTTTGAGCAGATGCGCCTGCAAGACAAGCTGAGTAGTTGCCACCATGAGCATCAGTTGACTGAGAAACAGCGCCTGAAGAAGATGCAGTCGTAGATGATTTCCAGCCAACAGCATCGTTGCCGTTCCAACTCTCAAAGTCACCGTTAGCGATAAGATTATCGCCTACAGGCTTTGGATCTGGCCCAACTTTACCTGAACCAGCGAATATCTTGAAGTTTTCAAGTTCCCAAGTTGTTGAACCTGCTGCTGGAGCATAGAAGTAGAAGAGGACATAAACAGACTCTTTGTTCTTAAACTGCTCTGGCAGAGTTACTGTGCCTGAAGGGTAGAGAGTCCAGTCGGTGTACTGTGATGCCTCTGGAGTCCATGTGAGTTGTACGTATGAGTTAGGGTCAGAAGGGTCGGTAGTAGCGTAGAGCTTATGATATGCCTCCCATCCTGATACATTATTAGTATATTTAATAGTGTAGTCGAATGTGAACGAAACGCAGCTGCTGTCGGTCGTCGTGTTGATAGCAGGAGAAACGAGGTAGCCTTCTACGTCCTTGTTCGACTTAGTGTCGCTGCCATCCCATTTCTGATAACCAGTTGCCAGAGTGTATGTACCACCCTGGCTCCAAGGGTTGTTGGCGCCATCGTTAACCTGAATTGACCAGTCGTTGTTGAGGTTAGAACTTTCATAAGGCAGAGTCTTTGAACCACCGATAGGACCAGGATTGTCGCTTCCGTGACCTTCACCAATCTCGAAGCTCTGGAGTTCCCATGTTGTAGATGCGTTTGCAGGAGCATAGAAGTAGAACAATACGTAAATGCTGTCTTGGTTAACAAGTTCCTCTGGCAATGAAAGCTTGCCTGATGAGTAGAGAGTCCAGTCAGTGTAAGGCGATGCCTCTGGAGTGAAAGGTATCTCTACGAGCTTTCCATTCTCGCTGAGGTCGGTAGTTCCATAAATCTTGTGATACTTCTCCCATCCCGATACATTATTAGTATATTTAATAGTGTAGTCGAACATGAGATAAAC
Source organism: Prevotellaceae bacterium (assembly GCA_030536165.1). Classification (GTDB taxonomy): domain Bacteria; phylum Bacteroidota; class Bacteroidia; order Bacteroidales; family Bacteroidaceae; genus Prevotella. The sequence goes on from JAUNQM010000063.1 coordinate 2,033, forward strand.
AGCGTTGCTGTCGGTCTTTGTGCTGATAGCAGGAGAAACGAGAACGCCTTCAACTTCCTTGTTAGACTTGGTCTCGCTGCCGTCCCACTTCTGGTAACCAGTAGCCTGAGTGTAAGTGCCACCTTGACTCCAAGGGTTGTTGTTCTCGTACATCATTGTCCAGTCGGTGCTCAAGCTTGAGCTTGTGTAAGGCAATGTCTTAACGTTGCTTGGCACTACTTTCTTCGGATCGAGATAAGGCATAGGCACGTCCGAGCATGATGCAAGAAGTATGCAAGCTGCGCATAATGCGAATAAAAATTTAATCTTTTTCATTGTGTTGTATGTTTTTTTTCGATTTTTCGATTTTTCGGAGATCCTGAATCAAGTTCAGGATGACGAAAGGGGATTTCGATGTTTTTTTCTATCTATTATAGATATTATAGTATTTTTTTCGGTTATACGTTATTTTACCTCTACTACGTCATCAACGTTGATGATGATGAATTCGAAGTTGCTGTTGTAGCGTTTGATGACTCCGGTCACGTTGACCTTGCCTGCTGGCAATGTGTCGGCTGCGAACTTAGCATAGCGGCTTGTGTAGATGAACACAGAGTTAGGCAGTTCGTTGAAGTAGCGTGAAGTATTCCACGTTGCCGACTTGTCTGTCTGATAGCTTGTAAGGTCGAAGTATGTAGCCTTGCCACCGAGCTTGAAGCTTACGTTGTAGAGCGTTGCAACCTGTCCGGCAACCTTTTCTACGTTCCATGAAGTGTCGAAAGCAGTGTTAGAGTATTCATAATACTTTCTTGTGTTCATGCCGAGAATCTTGAAGTGCTGATGCCAGATGGTTGGATCCATACGGCTCACATAAGTCTTGCCGTAAGACGATGAAGACTTGCTTGAGCTTGTGTAAGGAGTACCGATTTCAGGATGATAGCCGTAGTTACCAACACAGAGTCCTTTGAGTGCCACGAGTATTTCCTGTCCGAGAGGAAGGTAGCCCCAAAGTCCGCTTTGAGAGATGCAGATAGTGATTGCGCCGGAATCGTCCTGCAGTGAAATCTCACTGTACATGTTTCCGCCGAGGTCGTTACCTGTTACTATACCTTTAATATAGATGTCGTCCTTGACTTCAGCAAGTGCATACTGAGTGTTGATGTATGAACTATACCTTGACTTGAGGTCTGCGATAGAGATAATCGTAGCCGTTGTCTCGTCAATTTCGTTGTTACCGTAAGGTGACTCTTGCATTATTGGGTCTTCCCAATCAGTATTCTTGCAGGAAGTGATGCCTGCCATGAGACCTGCCATCATTACGATGCAGATGATGCGTTGTATGTTTTGAATCTTCTTCATAGTTGTATCCTCCATTGTTTTAGAAACGATAAGTAACGATGAGCATTCCGTTGATACCATACGCATAATACTTCTTAGGGTTCATAGTGAACTTGTATGTACGAGAGTTACCTGTTGCAGTGTAGTCGGCACGGCTCTGTTCGTAACCGCCAGTGCAGAAGTCACGCTTGTTGAGAATGTTTGTGAGCATGAGGTTGACTGAGAGCTGACCTTTCTTCAGATACATAGAACGTCCGATGCTTGCGTCGAGCATAAAGCCACCGTTGCCCTTTGTCTGTGCTGCCTTGTCGTAGTCGAAGTCACCGTTGTTGTCGATGAGCCCGTTGGCTGCAGCACTTCCCTTGAATCGGTAAGTAGGTGAGTAAGAGAGATAGATGCGGTCGTAGTAGTTGCCGTTGAGGTCGAGGTACCATCCGTTAGCATGGTAGCTGAGGCCAAGGCTCAGAGCTGTGAGCGGTGTACCGTTCTCGCGCATTCCCTTTACGTATGCATAGTCAGTATTGTAGTCGCCTGATGTTGAGAGCATGTAGCGCACGTTAGCATTCTTTGTATATTTAGCTTCAGATATAGTTCCGATGAACTTCACGTTGAATGCTGAAGTAATCTTGAAGTTGACGCCGAGTTCTCCACCGAAATAAATCTTTGCAAGGTCGGTGAGCGACATGTAAGTGAATGAGTTCTCGTCGTCGAAGTAGAGAGGATCCCACTCTGTGATGTCGTTGACGGTTGAAAGGAAACCGCTGAGGTTTACGTGCATGAATGTTGTCTCAAGCTGATAAGCAAGTTCTCCGCTGAAAATCTTTTCCTGCTTGAGGTTTGTGACGAAGTCGTTGTTTACCTCTGGTGCAGCGAATGCGCAGCTTGCAGTTGGTGCAAGGCTCTGGAAGCCGAGACCGAGTGAAAGCATGTGTCCGTGACCAAGGTTTGCATTGGCTCCCACCTTGACACCGCCGTCGAGGAAGCGAGCCACGTCGCTTTCGCCGTATGAGTTGTTAGGTGCAAGACCGTTTCTCATCTTACCGTCGCGCAACATTGCAGTACCACCGATGCGACCTGATGCGAAGTAGTGAACGCTCTTGTCGAGGAGGTTTGTGTTGCCTGAGAATGTTGCCCATGCGTTAGCCTTGTTGACGATAATGTTGTAGTCAGCCATGAACTTGTCGCCTACGCCAACCTTCTGGTTAGGATGGTTCATGTCATACTGGAGCTCGTTGCCAGCAAGTGCATACTTACTCATGGCGTAAGTGTTGATGTTTGTCCATGAGTCAGCACCGAGAAGGTCATCTACTGTATAATAGTGGAACCCCTTGTTTGCAGCAATGTCGAATCCGCCAGTCACCTTATGGTTCTTGTCGAGAGTATGTGAGATCGACGAAGCGAGCTTTACAGAAAGCTGGTTGTTGTGGCGTGCCTGCACGATGTACATAGCGTCAACACCTGCCTTGTTTGCTTCAAGGTTGGCTGCGTAGAGCCTATCCCAGTTAATCTGACGGTTTGCCTCTGATGCCTGGAAGTAGTCAACAGTGCGCTTCCATGTGTCGTAGCAATCAGATGAACGGTTGTATATGTCGTCCTCATCCCATACGTCGTAGAAGTTGCTTGGCATCTTCTTGTAGTAGTCAGGCGATGGGTTCTCAGAGTTGTTGTAGTTGAGTTTTGTTGACTTGTACATGCTGTACTTGCCCGAAAGTGTGGTAGTAATCTTCGTGTCCTTGTCGAGCTTCCAATCCCATGTGAGCAATGCAGTAGGGGCGAAGTCGTTTACCACGCGGCTGTTTCTAATCTTGCCGTCCTGGTATCCCCAGTATGGGTTGTAGGTGTAGCTGTTAGCAAGCCAGTAGCCTTCGTCGGTCGAAGCGCCCTGCGTAGAGCGCTGTGTAGGGTTACCCCAAGTCACGAACGATACGCTGTGCTGACTGTTGATGCGCTTTTCAAGTCCGAGGAAGTAGGAGAGGGCGTTGTAGAAAGTACCCTTCACATAACCTCTGTCAGCCCAACGGTAAGTCAATGAGCCTGTGAAAGCCCATCCGTTAGCCATCAGACCTGTGTTGTAGGTGTACATACCACGGAATACGTAGTTGCGGTTTGCGCCACCCAACGAAATACGGTGTCCGGTTGCAAAACTGCTCGGACGGAAGTTGTAGTTAGTGGCACCACCGATGTTTGCCATCGAATAGTTGTTGTCTTCGAATGGCAGTGATGTCTCTACGGCACGTGTCTGGTTGTTCAAACCACCCACCGACGAGAAACCGAATTGTCCGCGCTCGGCATCGTTCATCGGGTTGCCGTTGATGTAAACATCGCTGTACTTGGCATTGTAGCCACGGTACCTAAATCTCATAGGACTGAACAGATACCCCACGTTGCTTGCGTAGAAGTTGCTGTTTGAGCCCAACACTGACACGTTCTGCGACACGTCGTCGTTCTCACCAAGCTGCGCCTCGGTAAAGGTGATGGCTGCCTCCTCGCTGAATTCATTCTTCACGGAGTCGCCTACCTGAACCTGAGCAAACATGCCTTGTGAGGCTAACAGAGCCAGCAAGGTTGTCTTTAGTTTTACTCGCATAAATAAAAATTGTTTGTTTTAATGTTTATTAGGTTTTAATATAAAATTTTCAACTATCTTGGACAAGCCAAGCGGCAAAGCCGATTACGTAAGTTAGTATGTCGTTTGTTTTGCCTCACGCAGAGAAAATTCTGACCTTTTAGGTCTGCTTCTAATGCTGGCTCAACCCTAAAACTGTTTTAGTCTTGCTTCATCATTAGAAAGCAACATCTTCAATGTCTCAGAATTTTAGCAGAGGCGCAAAGGAGCGCAGAGGAGCCCCCTCCATCTCCCCCAGTAGGGGAGTGCCTTGTTCCCCTCCTACGGGGAGTGGTTAGGGGTAGGCCTTCTTTTGCGTTCTCTGTTTCTTTGCGATACAACTTGAAAGTTCTGCAAAGAACTTATATCGGTTTTGTAGAGTTCTGACGAATGCTTGCATACGGCAGAAGTATACAGAAACGATATCAAGGCGTAAGCCTTTCAAGTTGCACTCTGCGTGAAATCACACATACGAAATTTGTATAAAATTCGATTCGGCTATATGAATAGCGTGCAAATTTACACATTTTTTTTCATATTACACATATTTATATAATAAAAATTCGGGCGTGTTGAATAAAAGTTGTCGTAAGGCGTGTCTGGTGCGTCTCCGATAGGGTAGGAGGTAGGGTGCGCGTTGCTGCCGTCGTGTTTTCGGCACGCCGAAGGTCAGTCGTCACTAATGCTTGCTTCACACGTCACTAATACTCGGGAAAAGTTTTGCAAAACTTCGGACAAAGTTTTGAAAAACTTCCGGCAAAGTTTTGCAAAACTTTTTTCGAGTATATGCGACGTGTTGAGTGAAGCATCCGAACGAGTGAAGAAAGCATTGCTTTTGTGTGTCGATTTTGTGTTGAATAACCCCAAAGCAGACATTAGAATTGCCATGCTACAATCTTTAATGTCCTCTTCTCCGCCTTATCTTCGAAACCCGTTAGGAGAAATGGCGGAGAAATGATAAAGAATGGGCAGACAAACGTAGTATTCTTGTAATCGTAAGGGGCGCGAAGCTGAAGCGGAAAGGCGGGCGTGTGTTGGGCTTTTTGGGTGGTGTGGGACGAAAAACTTGCAAAAACCATAGGTAAGTGCTTTTTTTAAGTCTTTTTTACACATAAACTTTGGCGTTGTGGGAAGTTTTTTGTACCTTTGTGCCAAATTTGGTTTTCCGAAGTCTGAACCGTGGAAAGCATGCTAGAAAACGCTCTGTGGCACTACAAGGATTTACAGATTTGCGGATCTACAGATTTACAGATAAGCAAAATTCGTATCACATAAAAATACAAAATTATTCATAAATTAAAACAATGAGAAAAATCGTATTATCGTTGGCCGTAATGCTGTCAAGTGCCTCGATGATGTTTGGCCAGGGAGCCAATAACATCAAAATCAACGAGGTGATGACAAACAATACGGAAAACTACCTTGACGAGTACGGCAACCACCTGCCGTGGGTGGAGCTGGTGAACAATTCGTTTACCACATACAACATTCGCGGCATGTTCATCACAACCGACCGTGCCGTGCTTGACGAGGAGATGAGCGTGCCTGAGAGAATGAAGCTCATGAGCATCATTCCTAACGGTTTCGCAGCTACGAGCCTGTCAGGTCGCAGCCATCTCCTGCTTTTCTTGAATAGCGCACCTGAGAAGGGACCGCGACACCTGAGTGCAACTGCCCAGCCAGGACAGGAACTCTGGATTGCCCTCTACGATGGTAACGCTAAGACTCTTATCGACTCCGTCACGGTTAAGCCGCTCGGTGCAAACCAGAGCTACGCTCGACTGCCTAAGGACGGAATAGGGAAATGGAATGTTGCAAAGGCTGAGAAAGTAACTCCAGAGTGCAACAACCAGACAAAGTCAGAACTTTCGAACATCGCTAAATGGAAGGAGAAAGACCCTCATGGCTATCTGCTTTCAGTCCAGGCAATGTCGATTACGTTCATCGCGCTTATCCTTCTGTTCATCTTTATGAAGTTATTCGGCATGTTTGCAATCAAACTTAAGCAGAAGAAGAGTGCGGCAAAGCAGACGATACAAACAACAAACAATACACCAGCACCTGCTTCAAAGACAAACGAAAAGGAAATCATGATGGCAGTCATCGCAATGGCACTTGACGAGTACGAAAACGACGTGCACGACAACGAGAGCGGAGTCATCACAATCCAGAAGAAGCAGACAAGCTGGAACTCAAAGCAATTATTATGGCAAAACAAAATTCAAAGACAGACAAGGAGATAGTAATGGCTGTAATCGCCATGTCGCTCCATCAGATGCGCAATGAAGTGCACGACATTGAAAGCGGTGTCATCACAATCAAACCTAAGCAGACAGCTTGGAATTCAAAGAGATTGTAAAAAAATCGAAAGTATAACAAATAAAAAAACATAAAAACATTATGAAGACTTATAAGTATAAGGTAGAAGGTGTTGAATACACAGTAAACATCAACGAAGTAGAAGGCAACATTGCAAAAGTTACAGTAAACGACAAGCCAATCGAAGTTGAACTCGAAGAACAGCTCCGTCCAACTCCAAAGCGCATCGTGGTATCAGCTCCAGTTGCAGCACCAGCTGCTGCTCCAAAGCCATCCGCAGCACCAGCCGCTCCAAAGCCAGCTGCTGCCGCAGGTGCAGGTAAGAAGGTAGTTGCTCCGCTCCCAGGAACAATCACAAGCGTTGAGGTAACAGTAGGTCAGGCAGTAAAGGCTGGCGACACTGTAGTAGTTCTCGAAGCTATGAAGATGCAGAACAACATCGAGGCTGAATGCGACGGTAACGTAACTTCAGTATTGGTAGGCAAGGGCGACGCTGTAATGGAAGGCGCTACATTGGTAACTATCGGATAAATTTTAGGAGTTAAAGGAGTTAAGAAGTTAAGTAGTGAAGACAAGTGTGTTCACCACAGTATAAATTAGACCTCGGCGAGGTCTTACATTGGTAACTGTAGGTCGCACCTGCAGATAGGAAACACAGTCAGACATCGACCCTGACGGGGGCGTACTTAAAACTTCTCTAAATCCATTTACAACAAGTTAAATCATGAGCGAAACACTCAACTTTCTATTCGATAATTTTAATGAGTTCCTGACTTACACAGGCTTTGCCAATGGTATGGTCGAGAACTACATTATGATTGCCGTGGGTGCTTTCTTCCTGTGGCTTGCCATAAAGAAGGACTTCGAGCCTCTGCTCCTCATTCCTATCGGACTTGGTATAATCATAGGTAACATACCTTTCCGCGCTGATGCAGGACTTGAGATTGGTCTTTACGAAGACAACTCAGTGCTCAATATCTTCTATCAGGGTGTGAAAGGCGGATGGTATCCACCACTTGTATTCCTCGGCATCGGAGCCATGACCGACTTTGCTGCACTCCTCAGTAACCCTAAACTGGTTCTCGTGGGTGCGGCTGCACAGTTCGGTATCTTTGGTGCCTATATGATTGCCCTCGCATTAGGCTTCGAGCCTAATCAGGCTGCTGGTATCGCCATCATCGGTGGTGCCGACGGTCCTACGGCTATCTTCCTCTCGTCGAAACTGAGCCCTAACCTTATGGGTGCAATCGCTGTGTGTGCTTACTCTTACATGGCACTCGTGCCTGTAATCCAGCCGCCAGTGATGCGTCTGCTTACAACAAAGAAAGAGCGTCTCATCCGTATGCCAAAGCCACGTCAGGTGACAAAGACGGAGAAGATTCTGTTCCCTATTGCAGGTTTGTTGCTTACGACATTCATCGTGCCTTCAGCACTTCCACTGCTCGGTATGCTCTTCTTTGGAAACCTCTTGAAGGAAAGCACAAAGACCGACCGACTCTCTAACACAGCAGGTAACGCACTGAACAATATCATCGTCATGCTGCTCGGTCTTACGGTAGGTTGCTCAACTCAGGCAAGCGAGTTCCTTACACTCAACACGATTTACATCTTCTTCCTCGGTGCAATGGCATTCGTCATCGCAACAACGAGTGGAGTGCTCTTCGTGAAGATAATGAACCTCTTCCTCAAGGAAGGCAATAAGATCAATCCGCTTATTGGTAATGCCGGCGTAAGTGCAGTGCCAATGGCAGCACGTATATCTAATAATGTAGGACTCGAATACGACCACCACAACTACCTGTTGATGCACGCTATGGGTCCTAACGTAGCAGGTGTCATCGGTTCAGCTGTGGCTGCTGGTGTATTGCTCGGCTTCCTCGGATAAGTAAAATGTTGGTTGTCGGTTGTCGGTTTTGGGTTGTCGGTTTAACCAATAACCTATGACCAATAACCAAAAACCTAATCAGTAAATC
>JAUNQM010000318.1 GCA_030536165.1 Prevotellaceae bacterium
GTCCCCTGAGTCTTTATCTTCACACCGCCAGGACCGAATATCTTCTCGGCAGGACCGAGGTCGAAGTGCATGTCGGTAAAATCGAACTTCTCCTTACCACCAGCCTTCTTCTCTTCATCGTTCTTCTGTTTCCAGAAGGCACGCATACTTTTCTTCAACAGATACTGCTGATATTCCTCATCGGTCATAAACACAGGCACATTGATGTAACTATCGTTCATCTTGCTACCAACAAGGTAATACCCCATCGTATCGCGATATTGTGTTTCCTGTTTGATATTCTCAGGGAAGTCAAGGTCAGCAGGTCCACGATCGAGGTCGCTGTTTACCACAGGAGTTGTCTTCTGAATACCCCAACGCGGATGAAGCAATGAGTCTGGTATTTCCTCCTCGTCGATAATCAGTTCCGGAGCATTATCCTTAGCCTTTATCACCCTACCTCTATCATCCTTCTGTGTCTTCGCAGGTCCTGGCTTTGCAGAAGGTCCAGCAGGAGCCTTTGTATCACCCTTAGGCGTAGAAAAAGCAGCGCCACGAGGATTTGGCTTCGCGTCGTCGTCATCCCTCTGAGCTATCACGTTCAGACTGATGAATAGGATTAGTATGTAGAGGTAATACTTCTTCAATTAGTTTAAAGTTCTATCTACTCCCTGCCCTGATAGGAAGGGGCTTCTATTTTATCATTGTCAGTGCCCTCTTTATCAATTGTTCTACTGTGATGTCAGGCTGTTCTTTAACAATCTCGTTCACCACTTTATGTGTCGGGGCAGAAGCAAAGCCAAGCATCGTAAGAGCCGAAACTGCCTCGCTCACAACTTTCTGATTGGCAACAGGCGCAACTGTTCCAGTAACATTTGCAGCCGTTCCGTATGACAGTTCTGCCACCTTATCTTGCAGTTCGACGATTATACGCGCTGCCGTACGTGGGCCAATACCCTTGATACGTTTCAACAGCCGCTCATCGCCCTGCGCAATAACTGCACATAGTTCATCCACGGTCATCTCAGACAGAATCATACGCGCCGTATTGCTGCCAATGCCGTTAACCGTAATAAGCAACAAAAACAACTCACGCTCACTCTTTGTAGCAAACCCAAAGAGGTCATGACTGTCTTCGCGTATTGACTCATACACATACACCTTGCCCTCTGTCTTTCCTTGCAGGGCTGAGTATGTATTTACCGAGATTCCCAAGCCATAGCCTACTCCGCACGCATCAACCACTACGAATGCTGGGGTAAGCTCAGCAATCTCACCTTTAATGTATTCAATCATTTCTCACCAAAAATGTTATATATAACATAATAAAAACGCATTTATTATGTAAATATTGTAGCAACACCATATAAAAGGACAAAAAATATGGGAGGGAAGCCAATGCCTCTCTCCCATACAACATGGGAATAATTATCTTTTACTTTGATTAGAAATTGATTTCAAACGCTGCACCAATGGTGAAGAGGTTGAAATTCTTTTCTATAGAACCTGTTTCTTTTTCTGAAAGCAATTGATACAACATTGGATTCTGCGCCTGAATAGATGAGCCATATTGAGCCATTGTGTCATCACCCATATACTGTCCACTATATGTATATTTACTTTTCGTAATATCATAGTCTGCAAACACTTTCCAAGAGAAGTTGTTCTTATAACGGTATGTGAAGCTAAGACCGAAAACTGCATTGAACGATGTTCCACCTGTCACCTTCATCATATCATATTCTTCAGATATGTACTTCTTCTCATCAAGCACATAGTTATAAGAAGTGCTTACTCCTGGCATGAGAATATCATTAGACGGGAATTCGTTATCTTCTGCATCAACAAACATCCATACTGGTATTGCATTCTGCACTGATGATGCTGTGTAATACTGATTTCCCTGTTCGTCACAGTATGGTTTACGGAAACCATTCTTAGCAGTAAAAGTAACACCGTCAGTGAAACGTGCACCACACAAAGCCTTTGCTCCTACAGAGAAGTGCTTGCTGATTGGATAATTGAAATAAACACCTGCATCAGCTGAAGCATCAACAAAGTTATTATCCTCATTTGTGATGCTATAGATTCCAGGAATATTCATTTCTTCCATAAACTCGTTCACGTCGTTGAATATTTCCTTCTCACTAGAATCAAACCCTGCATTCTTCATAGGCGTGGTTGTTGTACGCAGCATACCACCAACACCGACATACTTATTGAAGAAATATGCTCCTTCAACGCCAACTACGGTACTTGTACCAAGACTTATACCATATTTCAGATCATCGCCATCTGTTTTAAGCGTCATACTCTTTGAGTGCATACCGACACCCATTTGAATATCGAAGAACGAAGGTTTAGCTTCGTTTATTTTATCGAAGCGCTCGTAGCGGCAGATTCCCTTCTCCTTATAAATCATGTCGGCAATCCAATAACCAAGTTCCGTTGAGAGGATACCAAGACCTGCACCTGCAATGACGTCGCTTATCCAGTGACGGTTGTTAAGCACTCGCATTATTCCTGTAGCAGTAGCA
>JAUNQM010000319.1 GCA_030536165.1 Prevotellaceae bacterium
AAAATAAAACAGAATCGGTCATTAGTAAATCTGATTGCAGATTTCTAATGGCCGATTTTTATTTTTGCAGATTTCCACACAACTTATTACCAACTAATGACAAGGCCGCAATTTATCTCAGCTCGTCACACCTTAGGTGTTAAGCTTTTCACACCTTAGGTGTCAGGCATGTCATACCTGAGGTGTTACCATAGCACACACCTAAGGTGTGAGAGCCTAAACACCTAAGGTGTGGAGGGCTAAGATAAAAAACAATAGGCTCAACACATAACGAAACATGCCACAAAGCTGCCAAACAGCTACTACCGCAACATGCTATGCACCTATTTCCTATGCAAATATGAGTCAAAATTTCTTTTTTGTCCTATTTCTTCCGTTTTTTATCCCGAACTTATGTAAAATTGAGATTTTGGCATGACAAAAGGCAATAAATATTGAGATTTTGTCGTTTTGGCGGCAAATAAATATTGAGAAACGAACTTTTCTTTGTATGCTTAAATAGGATATTACTCATCAATACGCGTGCGCGCGTGATATTATTAAGGTATAAGAACCGTTTTTACAACAAATCCACCTATTTTCCTTTCTAAAATATGGTTTTAACGAAGATTTCGCCATCAGAGTGTTGTGGAAATGATGAAAAGTTTGTAACTTTGCACCGGATAATTAGACTTAATCACTTAATGAAATGGATACAAAAGATATCATAGTAATGTATGCCAGTGAAGAACACGTGAGATACGCTGAAAGGATTTGCCAAATGATTTACGAGTCGGCATTGAAGCGTGGGACTGGTATTGCAAAACGAACTCCCGAGTATATTACTGAAAAGATGAACGATGGCAAGGCTGTCGTGGCATTGGATGGGAACAAAATCGTGGGCTTTAGTTACATCGAGAGCTGGGGGCATGAGCAATTTGTCGCTACATCAGGACTGATTGTTGACCCTGAATATCGCGGATGTGGGCTTGCGACTCGCATCAAGCAAAAGACTTTTGATTTGGCTCGCACAAGGTTCCCTGACGCAAAATTGTTCAGCATAACTACCAGTCTTCCTGTTATGAAGCTGAACACAAGACTGGGTTACAAGCCTGTCACGTTCAGTGAATTGACCGATGATGATGAGTTCTGGAAAGGTTGTGAAGGATGCTGTAACTACGACATCCTGCAACGCAACGACCGCATCCGTTGCATCTGCACAGGTATGCTGTATGACCCTAAGAATGATTAGGGTAAAAGGTTCAATAACAAAGATTATTAAAAGATATGGAAAAGAAAAAGGTTGTAGTTGCTTTCAGCGGAGGGTTGGATACCTCATACACCGTTATGTATCTGGCAAAGGAGAAAGGCTATGAGGTTTATGCCGCATGCGCCAATACTGGTGGTTTTTCGCAAGAGCAACTTCAAAAAAACGAGGAGAATGCATATAAATTAGGTGCGAAGAAATATGTTACATTGGATGTAACGCAAGAATATTACGAAAAGAGTTTGAAGTATATGATTTTCGGTAATGTCCTGCGCAACAATTGCTATCCTATTTCTGTGTCGTCAGAGCGCATTTTTCAGGCTATTGCCATTGCCCGCTATGCAAACGAGATAGGCGCCGACGCCATTGCTCACGGTAGCACTGGTGCTGGCAATGACCAGATTAGATTCGATATGACCTTCCTTGTAAAGGCGCCTGGAGTTGAGATTATCACTCTCACTCGCGACAAGGCTTTGAGCCGCAAAGAGGAGGTTGACTATCTCAATGAGCATGGTTTTTATGCAGACTTCACTAAGTTGAAGTATTCATATAATGTTGGCATCTGGGGCACAAGCATCTGTGGTGGCGAAATATTAGACCCAGCACAGGGACTGCCTGAAGAAGCCTACTTGAAGCATGTAACGAATAACGAGCCGTCTATACTGAAAATCGAGTTTAAGAAAGGCGAAATTGTTGCTGTCAACGGCGAGCACTTTGACGATAAGATTAAGGCAATCCAGAAGATAGAGGAGATAGGTGCCGCATACGCTATTGGCCGCGACTGCAACGTGGGCGACACTATCATAGGCATTAAGGGACGTGTGGCATTCGAGGCTGCTGCGCCAAAACTGATTATCGAAGCACATCGTCTGCTTGAAAAGAGTACGCTCAGCAAATGGCAGCAATACTGGAAAGACCAGATTGCCAACTGGTATGGTTCTTTCTTGCACGAAAGCCAATACCTTGAACCAGTCATGCCTGACATGGAGGCAATGCTGACAAGTTCGCAGCGCAACGTTAACGGAACTGCCATACTGAAACTTTTCCCATTCGGTTTCCAAACGGTAGGCATAGATAGTCCTGATGATTTGACCAAGAGCAAATTAGGCGAATATGGCGAAATGCAAAGAGGTTGGACATCAGATGAAGCCAAAGGTTTCATCAAGGTACTGAGCACGCCTCTGAGAATGTACTATGGCATTCACCCAGATGAGGATAGATAAAATGCCATAAACGGGTTTTAGGTTATTGGTTTTAGGTATT
>JAUNQM010000064.1 GCA_030536165.1 Prevotellaceae bacterium
TTGTGGGTTGTCGGTTTAATCAAAAACCTAAAACCAACCCCCAAAAACCTATTTATAAAAGGAGTGCATCGTGGGCAGCAATAGGGCTGATGGCGGTGATGACTCCAATCACGCTTTGGCTTGCGCTGACAGATGCAGTGGCTGATTGCGGATGCTTCGGCGATGCTATTGTGCTCACCAATTGGCAGACATTTGCAAAGAACATTGTGCTGCTGGTTATAGCCGTGGCTACGTTGCTGATACCGTCGATGGATATTCGCTTTGTCAGTTGCAAGGTGAGAAAGATATTGGCAGTTTTAGGCACGGTTGGCATTATTGCACTGATAGGACATTGCCTGTATTGGCTGCCGATAATAGATTTCCGTCCATTCAACGTGGGCGCGGACATAAGGGCAAAGATGGAACTGCCTGACGACGGAACAATGCCAGAGATACTCGATTTCTGCATTGAGACACTCGATGGCGAGGACGTGACAGAAACGGTACTTGACAGCAAGGATGTGGTTTTGCTCATCGCTCCTTTCCTTCAGACGGCGTGCGAAAGCGACTCAGCAAAGTACAACCAACTCTACAAGGAAAGCGTGGCTGCAGGCAAAGACTTCTACTGTCTTACGGCAAGCAGCGTTGAGGAGATAGAACGCTGGATGGCAAAGACTGGGGCGGAATACACATTCTGCCATGCCGACGACATAATGCTGAAGACGATGATTCGCAGCAATCCAGGCATAATGGAACTTAAGAATGGCGTAGTTTGCGGCAAGTGGAGCCACCACGACCAGTACAAATGAACAATGACAAAATACAAGTATAACTTTTTTACATAAACAAATAAAACAAAAACATGAGAAAGAAAATTGTAGCAGGAAACTGGAAAATGAACATGAACCTGCAGGACGGAATTGCTTTGGCAAAGGAACTTAACGAAACATTGACAGCAGAAAAGCCAAACTGTGGCGTTGTAATATGCACACCATTCATCCACTTGGCAAGCATCGCACAATTCTTGAATCAGGACGTTATCGGTCTTGGTGCAGAGAACTGCGCTGACAAGGAAAAGGGTGCTTACACAGGCGAAGTTAGTGCTGAAATGGTAAAGAGTACAGGTGCACAGTATGTTATTCTCGGTCACTCAGAGCGCCGCGAGTATTATCAGGAGACTCCTGAAATCTTGAAGGAAAAGGTTCTTCTTGCACAGAAGAATGGTCTGAAGGTTATCTTCTGCATCGGTGAAAGTCTGGCAGAGCGTGAGGCAAACATCCAGAATCAGGTAGTAAAGGCAGAACTCGAAGGAAGTGTGTTCAACCTTTCAGCAGAAGACTTTGGTAAGATTGTTATTGCTTACGAACCAATCTGGGCAATCGGCACAGGCAAGACTGCTACTGCAGAACAGGCAGAGGAAATCCATGCATACATCCGCAGCGTGATTGCTGACAAGTATGGCAAGGAAGTTGCTGACGACACTACAATCCTTTACGGTGGAAGTTGCAAGGCAAGCAATGCTCCTGAACTGTTTGCAAAGCCTGACATTGATGGCGGACTCATCGGCGGTGCATCACTCAAGGCTGCAGATTTCAAGGGCATCATCGATGCTTGGAAATAAGTAAAACGCTAAATAGTCTGGAAGTTCTATGTCTAGAACTTCCAGACTGGTTATAATACATCAATTGCTATATTATATAGAATTACTATATTAGCAAGACGACCAATCACCAAAAACCGTTATAAAATGAAAAGAGTTATCGTAGTACTTGCTGTCATAGCTCAGACTATGACGCTCTCGGCGCAGAGCTTTCTTTGGCATCTAAAGAAGGACGAGCCAGGCAAAGGTTCAATTGTAATCAAGCAAGACAAGGCCTTGGATTATCTTATCGACAATCGCGAACCAGAGATTGTCGTCGATACTCTACCTGGAATAAAAGAGATTCAGGTCGAGGCTCCGAAGACAAGAAGACTCAGATACGATACTCTCAGGACGAGACCTACTATGCCTGACTTCCCTCTGAAGAAGAGGATGCTTGCACGTTCGGATTCCACTTACATGATGGGTGGAACAAAGAAAATCATGTCGAACGTGAAGAAAGTTACAGGCTATCGAATACAGCTCTTTGCGGGAGGAAATACTCGCGAAGACCGCCAGAAGGCTGAAGCTATAGGAAGACGTGCGAAGTCATTATTCCCTTCTCAGCCTATCTACACTCACTTCTACAGTCCAAGATGGGTATGCCGCATGGGCAACTTTGAGGACTTTGAAGACGCTCAGGCTGCACTCCGACGTGCTCGCAACGCTGGCATCAAGGATGCAAGTATTATCAAGGGAACTATAACGGTGAAGAAATGATTTATCCAGAAACAAACTTTAGGGAAGGCTTGGACGAACTTGCTGTGCATTGCAAGGAAATCCTGACCCTTATAGGTGAGGACACAGAACGTGAAGGACTGCAAAAGACTCCGATGAGGGTGGCAAAGGCGTTGCAGACATTGACGTGCGGCTACACGATGGATCCGCAGCAAGTCTTGCGCGACGCTATGTTCAAGGAGGATTATTCGCAGATGGTTATCGTGAAAGACATTCCTTTCTTCAGCCTTTGCGAGCACCACATGGCACCATTCTTCGGCAAGGCTCACGTGGCTTACATCCCTAACGGTTACATCACTGGACTGAGCAAGATAGCGCGTGTCGTCGATATCTTCTCGCATCGACTGCAGGTGCAGGAGCGTCTTACGCTTCAGATAAAAGAATGCATACAGGAAACACTGAAGCCTCTTGGTGTCATGGTTGTCATCGAGGCGCAGCACTTATGTATGCAGATGCGTGGGGTGGAAAAGATAGGTTCGATTACTACTACGAGCGAAATAAGTGGCGCATTCAAGAACCCTACCACACGAAACGAATTCATGAACCTCATAGGCAGGACATAATGCGTTCTGTTAGAATGACCAAATGGTAATTGTACATTGTAATTTGTAAATTGTACATGAAATGATTGACCGTCGGACCATAGACCGCATCATGGACGCCATGAACATCGTCGATGTTGTTGGCGAGTTTGTAACTTTGCGTCGTGCAGGCGTAAACTACAAAGGCCTGTGTCCGTTCCACAACGAAAAGACCCCATCGTTTGTGGTCTCTCCAGCCAAAGGCGTTTGCCATTGCTTCGGCTGTGGCAAGGGAGGTAATTCAATCAATTTCCTCATGGAGCACGAACAGATGACGTACCCAGAGGCTCTGCGTTGGTTGGCGAAGCGATATAACATTGAAATTGTAGAGAAAGAACTGTCCGACGAAGAGAAACAGCAAGCCACAGACCGCGAGAGTATGTTTATTGTCAATGAGTGGGCAATGAACTATTTCACCGACATACTATATAATAATGTAGATGGTCAGGCGGTGGGCATGCAATATTTCCGCAGCCGCGGCTTCCGCGACGACATCATCAAGAAGTTTCATCTTGGCTATGCTTTGCCTGGACGTGATGCTTTGGCACAGGCAGCTCGCAAGCAGGGCTACAAAGACAAATATCTCATCTCGACAGGTCTATGCTATCAGCAGGACAATGGAAACCTCCACGACCGATACTATGGTCGCGTGATTTTCCCGTGGCTCTCGATGAGCGGCAAGGTTTGTGCTTTTGGTGGACGTCTGCTCGACTCGCGAACCAAAGGCGTCAATCAGAAGTATGTCAACTCTCCAGAGTCGGAAATCTATCATAAGGGCAACGAACTTTACGGCATCTATCAGGCAAAGAAGGCTATTGTGCAGGAAGACCTCGTATATATGGTCGAGGGTTATACCGATGTAATCTCCATGCATCAATGCGGCATTGAGAATGTTGTTGCAAACTCAGGTACAGCCCTCACGACAGCACAGATACGATTGCTTCACCGTTTTACGTCGAATATTACGCTCCTTTACGATGGCGATGAGGCAGGCAAGCATGCGGCAGTCCGCGGTACTGATATGCTGCTTGCTGAGGGTATGAACATCAAGATAGTGCTTTTGCCCGAGTCGGAAGACCCAGACAGTTTCGCACGTTCTCACACCGCAGAGGAATACAAGAAGTACATCGAAGACAACAAGGTCGATTTTATCGTCTTCAAGATTCAGTTGATGTTGGATGGCGTGACCGACCCTGTGAAGCGTTCCGAGGCAATCAGTAGCATCGTGAAAAGCATTTCCGTGATTCGCGACCCTATAAAACGCGACACTTATATCCGCGAATGTTCCACTCGCACAGGCTATGCAGAGCGGACTCTCATCCGCACGATGAATAATTATATCCATGCCGACATTGAGGAACGAAACAAGAAGAAGGAGCGCGAGGCTGCACAACAGCAGGCAAGCGAACCTATTCCTACGTTGGCTCCTGTAGAAGAACGACCTATTGTTGCCATGCCAAGTGCTAAGATGCAGCATACGGCAGAGGATATGTTGGCGCAGATAATCATCCGTCATGGTGACATGATTATGTACGACGATGTTACTTTCGATGATGGTGAAAAGGGCACGCTCAACGTGGCGCAATACATAAACTTCGACCTCCAGGCCGACAAAATGTCGTTCAATAACGGGCTCTATAACCGCATTCTTGAAATGGCTGTGAGGAATCGGCTAAAGAAGATTTCAATTCGGAGGCTTTCTTTACCCGCCATCCAGACATAGAAATTAGTGCCGTAGCCACTTCAATGGCGATAGACAAGTATCATCTCAGTCGCAGTCTTGAGCAGAAAGACGATGAAGAAGAGGTGCGGAAACAGGTTACTCACCTTATGATGGACTTCAAACTGAGTTTCTATCAGGAAAAGTTGAAGCGGTTGCAGCTTGAACTGAAACAGTGTGTGTCGGATTTCCAAAAGATGAAAACCACGATGGAGGAAATAAAAAACTGTCAGGAATGTCGTAATTTCCTTGCCAAAGAACTCGGTGTGAACATCAAAAAGTAGAGGTTTGCATGGTAAGGCGTTTGCAATAAGCGCTGTAATTAGGGTAGAATTGACGTTTTTTCTGTCGTGCCTACAGCACTTATCGTTTGATGCGTTCTTATCTCGTGGGCTATCGCCCACGGCTATTATATTTCGTGCTTTCAGCACTTTATTATCATCATTTTTTAATACCTATTTAGAACTCTCTACCCAACAGGGACGCAAAAAAAAGGATTTCCAGACAAAATAATAGCAAAAAAGTAGGACTTTTTCCGCAAAATGACTCATATTTGCGTGCGCGCGTAATATAATAAGGTGTATTGCGGCAATAAGTCATCAATTGTAGATTATCCATTACTCCAGCCCTTCATACCTTAGGTGTGACGAGCGAAACACCTAAGGTGTGACCACCCCTGACACCTGAGGTGTGACGCGTCGAACACCTAAGGTGTGGAGGGCTCAGATATGCTATGAATATCCGATGGAAAAGATTTGTGGGTGTGAAAGGAGATAGAGAGGCTTAATTCCTCTTCAGCGTAAATCCCACCTCGGTAATGCCTGGGATGGTATCTACGTTCATTATGTGATAGACTTTAGTGCTGATTGTACAACTGTCGGTAACGGAGAACTGCCTTGACGGAAATTCATATTGGAAGCGACTGACGCCCTTGCCTTCAATCTTTCCGTGGCTGTTGATTAGCTTGCAGTCTATTGTGTCTTTGATGCGTCTGCGTTTGTTTGCGTTGCTTATTTCCTGTTCTACGACCACAGATATGCCTGCGTAAGGGAATGTGTTTTTGATGCGCATGGCGAGGATGCCTTGCATGGCAGCAGAGTCGCACGCTGATGTTTCAAACTTCAGCGTGTCAGCCCGCATCCATCCTTCGTCAGGGATGCTTTCGTATTTTGAGAAGCAGACGTCGCCGATGCAGCTCAGCAAAAGCAGACAAAGGCCACAGCATAGTGCTGTAGCCATTGTTGTGTTATTCGCTTTTCGGTTTGTCTTCTTTGGCTTGTGGTCTTGCATTGCGTGGTTTGTGCTTATGCTTTTTCTTTTTTGATTTGTCGAAACGGCTGAGATCAGCACCTTCGAGAAGGTCGCGTGGACCTTCTTTTTCGAGTTTTTTACCGTCGAACTGCAGCGATACAGGCTTTTCGCCTTGCTTGTTCATTGCTATTATTTCCTTTGCGCGTTCGGCTGTGATGTCGGCAAGGTTAGCGGCAACTCTCTTGTCGGTAGAGTAGGTGACGATGCCCGTGAGAATGTCTGCCTTAAAGAAGTAATAGTCGGCGTCGGCTGTCTGGAGTACTACATCCTTCGGTGGAAGCTTCTTTCCGGCTTCCATGTATGTATCAACTTCGTAGTTGAGACAGCACTTCAACTTTGCGCATTGACCTGCTAATTTTACCGGATTCAGCGAGACATCCTGAAATCTTGCGGCGTTGGTGCTGACCGAACTAAAGTTCCTCATCCACGTAGCACAACAGAGTTCGCGACCGCATGGACCTGTGCCTCCGATGCGTCCTGCTTCCTGACGCGCACCAATCTGTTTCATTTCGATGCGAACATGGAAGGCTGCGGCGAGGTCTTTAATCAACTGGCGGAAGTCAACGCGTCCGTCGGCTATGTAATAGAAGATAGCCTTGTTGCCATCGCCTTGATATTCAACGTCGCCAATCTTCATTTCGAGCCCGAGACCTTTGGCTATTTCGCGGCTTCTAATCATCGTCTCGTGCTCCTTAGCCTTTGATTCCTCGTATTTCTCGATGTCAGACTCCTTTGCAATACGGTAGATGCGCTTGATGTCTTCCTCTGATTTAAGGTTTGCCTTCTTGAGTTGCAGCTTCACGAGGCGGCCTGTGAGAGACACGACACCGATGTCGTGCCCAGGACTTGATTCTACGGCAACAACATCGCCTTTCTTAAGCGGCAGGTTGTTTACGTTGTGGTAATATCCTTTTCGAGTGTTCTTGAACTGCACTTCAACGAGGTCGGTCTCCTCGTCATTGCCAGGCACGTCGGCAAGCCAGTCATATGTGTTCAGCTGCTTGTCCTGTCGTCCCACGCCTTTAGCTGAGAGGCCTCTGTCGGTATCGTTTGTTATCTTGAATCTTTCCATTGTTTTTATGGTTGTGGGTTATAGGTTATTTCGATGCTTCGATGTTTCGGAATAACGCTTAACTCGGTTTATTTCTTTATCAGTAATATAATCATTTTCAGTGTGAAGTCGAAGAATACAATTTTTGCGTTTGCATTCTGCGCAATGTCGCGTTGGCAGGTGTCCAAGAGACTGTTTATCTCTGCCACGTTGGCTTCGTTGATGAATCGTGCGAAGTTTCGTGCGAAGTTCATCTCTTCCATAGTCATATAGTTGAGCTCTGGCTGACGGAAGTTGAAGATGAAGTTTTCGCGCACCATTCGCTGGGTGTAGTTGAGCAGTCGCAGTTGCTTCTCACGGCCGAGCCCAGCAACGTTGTCGCTCCATTTCTTCAGTTCCCTGACGTCGCGCTTGTAGCAGAGGCGCATGAGGGAAATGAAGAGTTCGAGGAATTGTGCATTCTCGTTCTCGGCGTTGAGCATTTCGATTGCTTTCAGCCAGTTACCGTTGGCTATTCTTGCAATGAGATTGGCATTCTCGCTGTCGAGACCTCTCTGCGAAATCAACGCGTCGCGTATGTCGTCGGTCTTTATCTTCTTTACGTCGATGCGCTGTGTGCGTGAGCGTATGGTCTCAAGCAGTGCCTCAGGCTCTTCGCTTACAAGCAGGAATACGGTGTCGGTTGGTGGCTCTTCAAGCAGTTTGAGCAGTTTGTTTGCACACTCCGAGTTCATTCTTTCAGGCAGCCAGATGATGGACGTCTTGTAGTTGCCTTGACTTGGACGCAGGCTCAGTTTCCTTATTAGTTCATCGCTTTCGCCTACGGTGATAATGGCTTGCTGCGACGTTGCCCCCATCGCTTCCAACCAGTCGTTGATTGAGAAATAGGTCGTCTGCTCCAGCATTTCACGCCATTCGTCGGCAAAGTCTGCGCTTATTGCCTTATGGTCAGACGTCATGTTCGGTGTGCGGATGACAGGGTAGGAGCAATGACGGTCGAGTGGCGACTGACATAGCATCTCGGCAAAAGCCATAGCAAGAGAGAGTTTGCCCGCACCTCGTGGCCCGCACAACAGTATTGCGTGCGGAATACGATTCTCGTCAATCATCTTTTGCAGTCTTGCCTTGACCTCGTGTTGTCCTATAACGTCGTTGAATGTCATCTTTTCATGTACCATTTACCTTGTACAATGTACGATTTTCATTTGTCCATTAGGACAAGCTTGAAACCATCGTACATAATGCGTTGCAAAGATACAAATAATTTTTGAAATATCCTCGTTTTGTTTCCTAATATTTCCTTATTGCTGTTCAGCGAGGCGTTTGAGGAGTTCAACGGTTACTTTCCAGATGTCATCAGCTGTATCGAGGTCAACGCGCTCTGAAGGTGAGTGAGGCTCGATGATGCGAGGGCCTATTGAGGCAATCTCGACGCCTGGATATTTCTCTACGTAGTATGCTGCTTCAAGAACGAAATGCATGGCAACCTTCTTAGGCTCAAAGCCGAGCACATCTCGGAACGTCTGGCAAGTGAGCGCAAGCAGAGGCGAGTCTTCGCGCTCCATCCATGCACCTGTGTTCATTAGCATGGCAACGTCTTCTGCACCGTATTGCCTCATAGTGTCGCTTATCTTGCCTGCAAGTGCGTTCTGCTCAGCCATGTCGAAACTGCGAGTGTGGCATGAGACGGTTATGGTATTCGTGTCTGTTCGAAGCATACCTATATTATTGCTTGTCATCACAGTGCCAGGCATGTCTGTTCTCATTGCTTGAACACCACAAGGCAAAGCGGCAATACAGTCGATGATATTGTATCCGTTTTGTATAAATGTGCCGTTGGAATCGATATTTTTCAATGTTACACGAATATCGCTATCCGTTTCTTTGTATGCTTCTTTAAGTTGCTTTTCCCAGTCTTTTACGCACTCTTCAACGTCTTTTTCCTTTGATGCATCAAAAGCGATGATGACATTAGCCCATGAAGCAATGGAAGCATTGGCATTTCCTCCGCTGAAATCGGACAAAATCGCGAATTTGCGAAGTTCGCTTGATGAGATAAACTTGCAGAGTTCTTTGATTGCGTTGCAACGTCCTTTGTTGATGTCAACGCCAGAGTGTCCGCCGAGTCCGCCTTCGATTGAGATGGATTTTGTGATGAGCGTCGTGGCAATTTCGGCACGTTCAGCTTTCCACGAACCAACCTGCAGGCATGCACCAGCCGCGCCGGTGGTTATCTCATCGTAAGCTTCAGAGTCGAGGTTGATAACCTTACGGCCATGAATGAAGTCGTTGCTAAGGGCTTCTGCACCACTCATACCGTCCTCCTCGTTGGTTGTTGTCAGCACTTCAAGCGGACCATGAACGATGCTATCGTCGGTAAGTATTGCGAGAGCCATAGAGAGTCCCATCCCATTGTCGGCACCAAGAGAAGTGCCGTGAGCCTTCATCCATCGTGTCTGCGTGCCATCGGAGTTAGTTTGCGTCTCTATGTATGGTAGGATAGGGTCGGTTAGAGGGTTGAAGTCCCTGCCGTCGCGCTTGTAACCATCGGCTGCAACGGCGACCATGTCCATGTGGTTGAGTATTACGATTGTGTCTGCGTTCTCGTAACCAGGAGTTGCATCTTTCTCGATAACAACGCAGTTCTCTTTATCTCGACGATAGCGAAGCCCATGCTTCTCAGCAAAGGAGCAAAGGAAGTCGGCAACCTTCTCCTCGTGGTGCGAAGGTCGTGGTATCGCATTCAATTGGCTGAAAATATCATAAAATGTCTGTTTCATAGATGTATTACTATATAATGTGTTGTTTGTTGTTTTAGCTGCAAATTTACGATTTCGTGGGGAAACTACCAAATTTATTTGATAAAATTACTCGTGAGTGTAATGGCTAAGTTAAAAAAAATATTATAGATAATTGGGGCTAAAATCATAGAAAATTGGCCCTGAAAATATAGATTTTTGCCCTGAATCATGCGGATGTCTGTAATAGTGAGAAAAGTCGTGTGCACGGTGGCAAAAAGCGTAGGCTGTTACTTGTTCCGATGGAGGACCTAATCCGAGTTGGCCTGCAGGATCACACTATATCTTCCTCACTCCTTCCTTACTTCTTCCT
>JAUNQM010000320.1 GCA_030536165.1 Prevotellaceae bacterium
AATTTACGGATTTACAGATTGTATTTCGCTCTATTTGCACTATTTTTGGTATGGCCAAAGATACTCTCGCCCTGAAAAATCAAAATAAATTTTGTTTTTCGCTCGCTTATTCGTATCTTTGACATTCGTCGAAGATAGGCTACATCTCAACAATACCAAAATTAAACAAGTTTTTTTTTGGTATTGTCTTCGATTTGCACTATCTTTGCAGAAACATTCTACAACACATGGTACAGATTTATTGTAAGAATACTCAGACTTCAATGGAAATAGCCGAGGGAAGTACGCTTCTTGAAGTGCTCGATGCATTCAAGATTAAGAAGGAATACCCTATCGTGTCGGCTAAGGTAAATAACGTCAGTCAGGGACTTAAATTCCGCGTCTTTCGCAATAGAGACGTGGAATTTTTGGATATCAGCGACCCAAGTGCAATGCGTGTATATACCCGCTCGCTGTGTTTCTTGCTTTGCAAGGCTGCTCGCGACCTTTACCCTGACTACAAGGTGCACATCACCAACCCCGTTTCGAACGGATATTTCTGCTTCCTGAGAAACAGGACTGACAAGACCAAGATACTCGACCCTGTGGTTGCAGTGCCTGCTTTGAGGCGGAGAATGCAAGAGATTGTAGAAGAAGAAATGCCTTTTCACCGCACAGAGATACCTGTGCGTGAGGCTATAAATCTTTTCCGCGAGCGCGGTATGGAGGACAAGGTGAAGCTCTTTGAGACAACTGGACAGGTCTATACCGACTGCTACACGCTGGGCGAAACGCCTGACTATTACTACGGACGTCTGTTGCCTAACGCGGGTTATCTGAAGGTGTGGGGACTGGAGGTTTATCACAACGGACTGCTGCTTCGCATACCTGACTGCCAGAGTCCAGAGAAACTTATTGACGTGTGCGACCAGCCAAAGACGCTCGAAGTGTTTGCGGAAGATTATCTGTGGAATAACTTCATGGAACTTGGCAACGTGGGCGACGTGAACAAAGCCTGCCTGAGCGGTGAGGCAAGCGAACTGATTCAGGTGTCGGAAGCGCTGCAGGAGAAGAAAATTGTTAAGATAGCCGAGGAGATAAACAGCCGCCATCGCAGTGGAAGTCCGTTGAAAGTGGTGTTGATTTCAGGTCCGTCGTCGAGCGGAAAGTCAACTTTCTGCAAACGTATCAGCATACAATTGAAGGCGTGTGGTCTCAAGCCTGTCAGCATTTCCACTGATGATTACTTCGTAAACCGCGTAGATACGCCTCTGCTACCTAACGGGCAGTATGATTTTGATAATTTTGACACCGTAGATCACGATATGCTTCAGAATGATATACTGAAACTGATGAATGGTGAAGAGGTTAATGTGCCGGAATATAACTTTGTGACTGGAAAGCGCGAATACAACGGGAAGAAGATACGACTCGGAGAACATTCGGTGCTGTTAGTGGAAGGTATTCATGCCCTTAACCCTAAGTTGACCGATAAGATTGAAGACAGCAAGAAATTCCGCATATTTATTTCCACCCTTACAAGTATCAGCCTCGACGACCACAACATAGTGCCACCGTTAGACAACCGACTGCTCCGCCGAATCGTGCGCGACTACAACAAGGGAGCGTTTACCGTACGCGAGACAATACAGCAGTGGCCTAATGTATGCAAGGCTGAAAGGCAATGGATTACACCTTATCAAGAGAATGCCGACATGATGTTCAACTCAGCTTTGTTGATAGAGTTTGCAGTGCTACGCAATCATGCAGAGCCAATACTTGCAACGGTGCCAAAGAACTGCCCAGAGTATAGCGAGGCGCACAGATTGCTGAAGTTCCTGTCGTATTTCGTACCAGTGCCAGACAAAGAGATACCACCTACGAGCATGCTGCGTGAGTTCATCGGAAGTAGTTCGTTTACTTACTAATCGGTTCTATAAATTGAGTCTTGTGACTTTTAGTACGACCCCGTTAGGGTCGAAGATAGGTTTAGGATATGTTGTCCGCAGGTCTTCGACACTGCGGTTACCAATGTAAGACCTCGTTGAGGTCTGGATTTATGAATTATCGAACTTACCATTAATATAGTTATTTATAGCGTCTATTAAATCTATAGCATCTATAAAAAAACTAAAAGCAGTGTGATTTTTTTGCTCACATAAAATGTTTTTACTATTTTTGCACGCTTAATATTATATAAGGTTATGAAGAAGACCATCATTACATTTCTCGCTATTGTAGCGGCAAACATCGTGGCATTGGCTGG
Organism: Prevotellaceae bacterium; assembly: GCA_030536165.1. GTDB lineage: Bacteria > Bacteroidota > Bacteroidia > Bacteroidales > Bacteroidaceae > Prevotella. The sequence continues at coordinate 2,246 of JAUNQM010000320.1, forward strand.
AAACAATAGCAAGCAGGCGGAAGAAGAACGCTTTGCAGCATTGGCAGAAACAGTGGCAAGACCGAATATTCCTGATTATTCGGTAAACATAAAAGACTTCAACGGCGACTTTAACAAGGCAATGAAGGCGCTCGCATTGAAGGGCGGTGGACGACTTATTGTGCCTGCAGGCATCTGGAACACGGCACCGATTGAGTTTGAAAGTAACTGCGAATTGCACGTAGAATCAGGTGCACTCGTATTGTTTACCTCAGACT
>JAUNQM010000321.1 GCA_030536165.1 Prevotellaceae bacterium
TGTTGGGATTTCAGGATGACGATGGTGGGCGCTGATATGGTAATAATTGTTCGAGGGGAAAAAATAATAACAATAGTACCAATGCGTATCATGGGATTCTTTTTTATAACATAGGCTTTTCCCCCGTGAACCCGAAAAAAACTCATATTTAAGAAATAAATAATAAAGTATTACGTTAATAAATATAATGGAAAACAATACGAACACCAACAATCAAGGTTGCAGCTATCATAGCATACTAAAATATACAGGACTTTTTGGAGGCGTACAGGTGATAAACATCCTTGTAAGCCTTGTGCGCAATAAACTTGTTGCCGTCATACTTGGCCCTAATGGCTTCGGCTTTATCTCACTGCTCAATTCAACCATCAAGGTACTTTCCGACAGCACAAACTTCGGCATCCCGTTCAGTGCGGTACGCCAGGTTTCTGATTTCTATGAGCAGAAGGACGAAGCGAAAGTAAGGCATTACATCAAGGTCGTACGTTGCTGGAGCCTGTTAGTGGCTTGCTTGGGTGCATTCTTGTGCGTAGTCATGGCACCGCTGCTGAATGATTGGACCTTCAACTGGGGTGACCACACAAAGCACTTCATGATGCTTGCGCCAGTAGTATTCTTCACCGCCATCATTGGTGGCGAACTTGCAATCTTAAAGGGTACAAGACGTCTGAGAGTACTTGCGCAGATATCAGTGATTAACGTCGTTATGGCGTTGTTCATCTCCATACCGTTGTTCTATTACTATGGTCAGAAGGGTATCGTTCCGTCGATGAACCTTGTTGCTTTGGCTTCATTTGTGGTCACGGCAGCATTCTCTTACCGTTTCTACCCAGTCGTCAGAAGCAATGAAAAGTTCTTTGCCGATGGCATGGAGATGATAAAGATTGGTATCTTCTTCACGCTTGCCGGCATTGGAGGCAGTTGTGCAGAGATGATAATAAAGACGTACCTGAACAATGCTGCAAGCCTCGATATCGTAGGACTCTATAACGCGGGCTATATGATATGCGTCACATACGCAGGCATGGTGTTCGCCGCTATGGAAACAGACTATTTCCCTCGTCTCTCGGCTGTGCATCGCGACATAGAGCGCATGAACATGACAATAAATCATCAGATAGAAGTCTCGCTGCTCATCGTAGGCCCTATGCTTGTGGCGTTGGTTATATTCCTGCCTATTGTCATTCCTATCCTGTTTAGCGGTAAGTTCGTTGAGGTTGTACCGATGGCGCAGATAGCCATCCTCGCGATGTTTCTGCATGCTGTCGATTTGCCAGTGGAGTATCTTCCGTTGGCAAAGGGCGACTCTGTGACATACCTTACTGTGGAACTGATATACGATGTCGTGTTCGTGTTCTTGCTGATATTCGGTTATCAACAATGGGGACTTGTAGGCACTGGTATCGCATTACTTGTGGCGCACGTGCTGAATTGCGTGGGCATTGTTATCTATTACTCATGGCGTTACAAGGTTCGCCTCTCGCGCCGTGTCGGCCTAATCTTCTCGTTGCTCACCACGTTAGGCGCATTGGCTTACGCATTCACGCTCTGCCTTTCAGGCGTTGCATATTGGATGCTTGGCAGCCTCTTGCTGGTTGTCAGCGTCATACTGGCTGTAGCTTTATTTAAGAGATATAATAAATAGGTTTCAGGTTTCAAGTTCCAGGTTCAAAGTTCAAACCGCATAACTGTAAATAAGCCTCAGGTTAAATTGCAAAATAATTAAATTGTAAAAATAAATCCGTACATCTGTAAATCCGTAAATCGTAAATGAAAGTCACCGTCCTCGTTGCCGCATACAACACGGAAAAATATCTTCCAACTTGCCTTGATTCGCTGTTGACACAGACGCATCAAGACTGGCAGGCTCTCTGCATCGACGATGGTTCGACCGATGGCACGTGGGAAATAATGAGGGAGTATGCCGAGCGTGATCCACGTTTTGTGCCGCTCCACATGGCGCAGAACATAGGTAAGGCGCGTGCCATGAATCAAGGACTAATGATGGCAAAGGGCGATTACATCTGCTTTCTTGATTCCGACGACTGGTTCTCGCCCGACGCATTAGAGAAGGCTGTGGCTACATTTGAGCAGCATCCGCAGACTGGTTGTGTGCTTTTCAAATGCCGCTATGTAGATGAGAAGACGCGCAAGATGTGGGACTATGGTATGCCTTCGTTTGATATGAAGTCAGGCAACGAAGCCTTTCTCGACTCACTCACGTGGAAGATTCATGGCATATACATGACTCGCACAAGCATACAATTGCGCTATCCTTACGATGAAAGTGCGAAAGGTTATAGCGAAGACAACACCACGCGCATCCATTATTTCGTGTCGCGCGAAGTCAGACTTTGCGATGGCGTGTATTTCTATCTCCAGCGGAAAAGCTCTATTACGCACAATGGCGGTGCGGAAAAAGTCAATTATCTTACGGCAAACGAGGTTATGGCGAAGACGCTTGTGCG
>JAUNQM010000065.1 GCA_030536165.1 Prevotellaceae bacterium
CCGCTGTAACTTTATCATGCTGGTAATAGTACCTGTAGTTTATCGAATGCTTACAAAAGTATAGCGAAAAGCGAAAGCACTAATGAACGAAACGATAAAACTCTCGCGCGTGCGCGCGTAATATATAAGGTGTGTATGACAAAATTAGACACAAAAAAAAGCCGCAAGGAACACCCTTGCGGCCTATTAAAATAAAATTAGAGAACTCGTTCCTAAATTACTTAAGACCGAGTTTTGCCTTTACTTGCGCTGTTACATCAGTGCTGAGGGTAGTGCTGATGTAAGGGATGCCTGCTGCTACGTCCATGATATAAACGTAACCGCCTTCCTTACCAATAGCCTGAATAGCATCACCTACCTTTGCGCTGATAGCCTGCATCTTCTCTGCTGATGCCTTCTGAAGACTCTGCTGGTTGTCCTGATAGCTCTGCTGAATACGCTGGTAGAGTTCCTGGAGTTCCTGCTGACGACGCTGCTTGATGTTGTCAGGAAGAGTCTTTTCTTCCTTGTCGTAGGCCTCTGACTTCTTCTGAAGTTCGTCCTGCATAGTCTTGAGGTCAGCCTCATACTGCTTGCCGAGTTCTTCGATTTCAGTCTTTGCCTTTGTATATTCAGGCATTACGGTAATAACTTCTTGTGAGTTCACGTGTCCGAACTTCTGAGCGAAAACGCTCATTGGTGCACAAAGGAGTGCAATCAAAAGTAATTTCTTCATTGTCTTTTTTGTTTTATGAATAATATGTTTAATATATAATTTCTAATTTTCCTGTCTTTTTCTTTTGACGAAATATTTGCCCATTAGTAAAGTCGGAGTTCTGATGTTTGCGTCGTGGTGGCGTTACCATCCGAAATAATCTTCCTCTTTGGCTCCCGAGCTTTTTGGTGTTGTGGTGCCGCCTTCAACTGGGATATCGTCATATTTTGAGGCAGTGCACATGCTGTATGTCTGCCTTATCTCAATGACGCGTACGACAGGGCATGTATAAGAATTTCTTTTATCCATTAGTCTTCGTTATTTAATAATGTACTTCTTTCCGTTTATGATGTTCACGCCAGGTCGCGTTTGATTGAGTTTGCGTCCGCCGAGGTCATAGATATCGTGTGCCATCTGTTCCTTGACAGGTTCAGAGTAAATAGTTCTGATGCCCGTGGTCTGGTCTTCTTCTCCAATGATAGACAGTTCTATTATCTCATCTTTCGATGATGAATCACCGATGTCGAAAGGAAGTTCTTTTTCAGTTTTCTTCATATACCAGTCTAGGGCTCCCACGTAAGAGACCGTCTTCTGCAAGCTGCCTTTGTCGCTCATGATGTAGTATTTATTTGCAGCATCTTCATAAGATACCCCGCTGTATGTGCCAATGAAATCATATTCAGCGTAAGCAGTCTCTGTGTGTATGTCTGTCTTTTCACTTGTAGCTACAAGTTTGATGTCGCCAGTGATATAGACCTTTCCAGTGTAGGAGCTGTTAGGCTTGATGAAGTATGGGACTCCTGCACGGAGTCCGCCGTTTGTAATCTTTACGATTTCTATCTTTGTGCGGTCGATGATTCCGTCGTTGTTGTCGTCGTATTGGTGAACGCCGTTGACGCAGGCGGCTTCAAGTCCGTTTTCGGCAAGCTGGTCGGTAGTGATGGCAAATGGCACGAACCAGCTGTTCCATACGCCATCGTAAGTAGGCCAGGAATACACCAATGAGGTGTGAAGGCTTCCTTCTTGGTAATCTGCGTTTCCGTATGCAAGAAGACAGTCATAGACCATGACTTCAGGCACGGTTGCATTATAAGGCAACTCTACACGGATAGGGTCTTCCTGTCCTGAGCGATAGCATGGATAGACCTTATAAGTGCCGCCTGGAAGTTCGTCTTGCAATGTGAAAAAGAAAGACGATATTATTTGGTCTGAGGATTCATCATAGCCGTCGATTAATATGTAATAGGAATTATTTGTTTCAACATTATAAAAATCCACAAAATATTCATCGGGGGCAGGCTCGCTGCTTCCTTTATTGCAATTAATGTAGAATTTGTACCTTTCCCCCTTTATTGCCTTCAACACTCTATTGCCAGACTCATCTACGAGATATGGGTAATTAGCATCATCAATGTACGGATATTGCTTGTTGTTAGGGATTATGTTTATGATAATTCTGTTTTGTGTGTTATATGCCTTACCATCACCTGCACCACCGATGCCCTGAGACTCAGGACAGAGTGCCAGTTCATCTTCGTTTGCTGGAGTGAGAATAAAATAGCCGTTTGATTTACCACCCCATCCCCAGTTGATATGGAACATATTGCGGTCGTCGATGTTCTGGTATCCATCGCATACAAAAGCATGGCCGCCAGTATCGCTATGACCAGCGTAATAGACAGGACGAGCGTATGACAGTTCGTTGTATATAATCTTTTCCCAGTCACTCTCATTATCTTCCCCTCTATTTACTACGGTAACACGGTCACTATAGCGGAAGTGATCTTTGATTGCGTCCACCATGTCAGCACTGTTTGCAGCTGAGCCGTTTGTCTTGTAATCCATATTTACAGCGGCTCCGAGATGGAAGAGCAACAGACCTACAGCCTGTTTGTTGGCTTCTGTGACACCTTTGTTCCAATATGTATGCCAATTACCCTCTTTATCTTGCTCGCGATGGGTATAAGAGTCAAGCATATTGTCCCAGTCGTAGGTTACGGATAAAAAGTCAGCCTCTACAAGGAGTCCGTCTGTAGATGTAGTATATGACACCGAGCCGTCACCAGTCTTTGGCCAGTTATAATACTTCAGAATCTGTCCCATAGCAGTAGCAGCACATCCCGTATATCTGTGCGACTCACTTCCTTCGGACATCAGCGGGCAATAATAATTGTATGGCTGACCTTGATTCCAAAGCGTGGTGATGAGTGGGTCAATGTTTTCCCAATCGTTGTCGTCAACGCCCGCTTTAAGTATCTTTCCGCTCTTAGATGCATTACTTATGGCATGATTGTATTCATTCATCCACTCAACGAAAGCCGGTGGAAGGTCGTCCATGTCTATGGTGCCATTGTCGGAATAAGCAAGCAATGCTGGCGCTGCGTCGTCAGCCGAGAGGATAAAAAATCCGCCGCCGTTTGGCTGATTATAGAGATACATCGTTGAGAGGTCGGCACACTTCTGTGTACTGATAAGTTTAGGCTGCTGCGTCAATCCCGATGATTTCAGTTTGAACGTGCCTGTAGCGGCCTTCATTCTTGCAAGTGCAGCTTCGGGTGTGAGCTGACGTGCATTGACTGAAGTGATGACAATCATCAATGCTAATATGGAGGCAAAGCATCTATATGCGTTCAGGCGTTTGCTAAATCTTATCATAGCTGTCTTGTTGAATTATAATCGAAAAAATCGATGTTTCGAAGAATCGATAAAACTATTGTACTGAGTATCCCATCTTAGCGAGGACCTCGTTGCTGATGTCGTTCTTTGGCGATGCGAAGATGATGCCGTTGTCGGCTGCACGGTCGAGTATGAGTGAGTAGCCGCGGAGATTTGCGATTTCCTTTACAGCAATATAAATCTCTTCCTGAATAGGCGACATGAGCGATTCGCGCTTCTTGTAGAGTTCACCTTCAGGTCCGAAATACTTGCGTTTGAGTTCGCCGGCTTCCTTCTCCTTTGCCATTATCTCGTCCTGCTTTTTCTTCTTCTGCTCCTGTGAGAGGAAGACTGACTCGTTCTGGTAGTTCTTGTAGAGTGTCTGCACCTCAGTGTTTATGGCATCTACTTCTGCCTGCCATTTCTTGCTTGTCTGGTTGAGTTGTTCGTTTGCACGCTCGTAGGCTGGAATGTTCTTGAGTATGTATTCCATGTCAACCATTGCGAACTTCTGTGCTGATGCATTGACGATGCAAGCCAATGCAAGTGCTGCTGTCAATATAAACTTTTTCATAGTTTTTCCTATATTATATATAATGTGTGTTAGAATTCTTGTCCGAGGATAAAGTGGAAGTGGCTGCCGCCTGAACTTGTGCTGTTAAAGACTTTGTCGAAACCGTAAGCCCAGTCAATACCCATGAGGCCGACCATAGGAAGGAATATCCTGACACCTATACCGGCACTACGCTTCATGTCGAATGGGTTGAAGTTCTTTGTCTCTGTCCATGCATTACCGCCTTCAACGAAACCAAGTCCATAGATAGTCGTGTTACCAAAGAGGAACGGATAGCGAAGTTCGAGCGTGAAGCGGTCGTAAGCATAGCCGGTGTAGCCAGAAGGAGTGAGCGAACCGTTTTCATATCCACGCAATCCGATAGTTTCTTCTGCATAGCTTGTAGAATATCCACTCATACCGTCACCGCCGACGTAGAATGTCTCGAATGGCGACTTCTTGTTCTGGTTGTAACTACCGAGAATACCAATCTCTGCACGCGTCATCAGCACGAAGCACTTCTGTGCGCTGGTGAGTGCTGTGAACGTACGTGCCTTAAACTTCCATTTGTGGTATTCAATCCATTTGTATTTCTCCTGCAACTCATCCTGATAATGTGCATCGAGATAGTTGGTTGCCAATTTTGAATAGTCCTTACCATCCCATGCTGAGAATGGAGGTGTGAGAGTTACTGACAATGAGAACTCAGAACCACGACGTGGGAACAGAGGATTGTCGGTAGAAGCACGGCTCAATGCCAATGAGAGGTTTATGTTGTTACAGTGACCTGTCTGGATGAGGAAGTAACGCCAGTTACGCAACATATAACGTTGGTATGCAAGGGTTGCACTGAACTGGAAGTAGTCGTCAGGCCAACGCAGACGCTTTCCCCAACCGATGGAGCCACCAAACATCTGTATATACTTGTCTGGGTCGTAATAGTCGGTATAGTCAGAGTAGTAGCTGCTGCCGTAGCCGCTGAGGTAGTTATAGTAGTTGTTGTAATAATTCGAGTTGTAGTAAGAACTTGAAATATCGGTCTGCTTAGAGTAGAAAATTCCAACAGAAAGCATGTTAGGACGCTTGCGACCAAACCAAGGATCCATATACGAGATGCTGTAACTCTGATAGTAACTACCGTTGGTCTGAGCGCTGACAGTCATCTGCTCGCCATCGCCGATAGGCATGATGCCACGGTGTGCCTTGTTCTTTCCAAAGAGGTTACGCATTGAGAAGTTGTTGAGCTTGAGACTGATTCTTCCTATCACACCCGTTTGTCCCCATCCGAGCGAGAACTCAACCTGGTCATTACCTTTGCTTACAAGGTTCCAGTCGATATCAACGGTACCTGTCTCTGGGTCTGGTTTTACGTCAGGAATACAGTTCTCTGGGTCGAAGTGTCCCATAGAAGAAAGTTCACGTGCGCTTCGCTCAAGCGCCTCCTTTGTGAAGAGGTCGCCTGGCTTCGTACGCAGTTCGCGGCGCACTACGTGCTCGTAGAGTCGGTCGTTACCCGTGATTCTTATTCTATTAAGGTGTGCCTGTACACCTTCCCTGATTCTCATTTCGAGGTCGATTGAGTCGCCATCGATATTTATTTCTGTAGGGACACAATCAAAGAATACATAACCGTTGTTGTAATAGTAGTTTCCAACGGCGTCCTCGTCTTCTTTCAGTCGTTTGTTAATGTGAACCTGATTATACACATCACCCTTTTCCATACGAAGTGTGCGGTTGAGTCCATCTGTTGCAACTACGGTATTGCCTACCCAAGAAATGTTGCGCACGTAATACTTCTCACCTTCATTGACCTTGAAATATACATTGACGTGCTTGTCGTCAACATTCCACACGCTGTCCTTGACTATTTCTGCGTCGCGGTAGCCAAGTTCGCTATACTTCTTAATGATGTTCTTCTTATCTTCTTCGAGTTTTTCCTCGGTGTATTTCTTTCCACTGAATATATTTGAGAACTTACCAGCTTCGTGGAGTTTCTTCAGCACACCTTTCTTAATCAGCGAACCTTTCATCATCTTTGTCGTCACCTTGTCGTTGCCTTCAAAGATTATTTCGCGTATTTTCGTCTTTTCTTTCTTATCAATGTTCACATCGAGGAATACATGGTTTTCGTTTGCCACGTCTTCTATCTCGTCGATTGTAATCTCGGCATTCTTGAAGCCCTTGTCGTCAAAATACTTCTTTGCAAGTATCTTTGCACGGTCTTTCATGTTAGGCGTAATCTGGCTTCCCTTCATCATGCCTAACTTTTCTTCCATGTCTTCACGTTCCGACTTCTTGATTCCGTAGTAGCGGATGTCGGTGATACGCGGACGCTGCTTGAGGTGTACAGTCAGATAAATCTTGTCTCCAATAAGCGAGTCTGCAGAGATTGCAACGTCAGAGAACAGACCATTCTTCCAATATCGCTTCACAGCTTCTGATATCTCACGGCCAGGCATAGTTATCTCTTGTCCTACTTCGAGGCCTGATATGCCGAGCAGCACGTAGTCTTCGTAGCCTTTGATTCCAGTCACATTGAGGCCGCCGATGGTGTAGGTCGGTGGTGTGCCCTCGTATGTAACACTTGGATTGATTATTTTGTTCTGAGCCTGCGCCTGAAGCAACGAGCACTGCATAACCAGCGCTGCCATTACTATCCTTGCAAGTCTTCGTCCTATTGAAGTCATTATCTTATCTGTTTTAATTGCGGTTTCAGTTTATGTCAAATGCCTTGAATCTTGAACCGTATATTATTTATTTTCGTTTTCTACTTGTTCTTCTGTTTTGCCGAATCGTCTCTGTCGCCCTTGATATGCCTTTATAGCCTTGTGAAGTTCTTCCTCATTGAAGTCAGGCCAGAAGGTATCGCAGAAGTATAGTTCAGAGTAAGCAATCTGCCAAAGCAGATAGTTGGAGATTCTAAGCTCGCCGCCAGTTCTGATAAGGAGTTCAGGGTCTGGCATGAAGTTGGTGGCAAGACGTTTGTCTATCAATTCTTCGTTGATGTCGTCAGGGTTAATGTTTCCTTCCTTCACATCACGCGCAATGCTCTTTACAGCTTCGTTTATTTCCCACTTACTACTGTAGCTGATAGCTACGACCATAGTCATACGGTCATTCTTTGCAGTGTGGTCGATTGTCTCCTGCAACTTCTTCTGTACTGCAGGTGAGAGTCTGTCTATATCACCGATGACACGGAAGCGTACGTTGTTTTTCATAAACGTCTCTTCTTCGAGTTCGCTGAGCAGCAGTCCCATGATTGCTTCTATCTCAGCTGCCGGACGGTTCCAGTTTTCTGTTGAGAATGTATAAACCGTCAGGTATTTCACTCCGAGTCTTGTGCACTCGGCTGTAATATCCTTCACTGTCTGCACGCCAGCTGAATGGCCTGCACTACGTCCGAGACCTCTTTCCGTTGCCCAGCGTCCGTTGCCATCCATAATGATTGCAATGTGCTGCGGTATGCGTGTCATGTCTAACTCTGTCATATCTTTTTTGCGGTTGTACGGTTATGCGGTTTCTATTTTCAAGTTTCTGGCTGCCCCAAACATCAATGGTACATTGTAAATGGTAAATGGTACATGATTTCACTGGTTGTTACACTGTCGGCACTTTGCCATGAAACTATATGTGACATATATTTTCAGTTGCCCGAAGTTGTCTGCGTTCTTGAAGATGCCGTCGCTTTTCACTCCAAGTGGGTCTTTAGCTCCGTCGATGAAGTCTGACGTTGAGAAGTGCATCATCCATTCTGCACCGAAGTTCACTCGCTCGGCTATCTTATACTTTGCTCCCACGCCAAATGGAATGCAGAATGCGCCCTTGTTTACTCCCTCGTAATGGATGAATGTGCCACCGATGCCTGCTGTGATGTACGGCACAAGCCTCTGAAGGTGTCGATAGTCGCCCGACATTCCGTGACGCCAGAAGTTGTATTCAAACATTGCACTCAGGTCGTAGAGCGTGGTCTTACATTCGTAGCCGGCAAACTCTGCAGGTAAATATCCTTTTGCATCGGCAGCTTTTGCCTTCACGTTTCCGTATGAAAAGTCGGCCTTTATCGCCATCCTTTCGTTAGGCAGATACTTCCACACGGCTGATACCTGTGGTTGGAATCCTTTGAGAATGCTCTCGTTGAAGTCACCGAGATAATTCCACACACCAAGTCCGCCACCTATTTCCATTCGGTAATAGTCGGCTTCCTGTGCTGCGACTGTGGCTGCCTGCACGAGAATGGCAATGAGGAAGATTATCTTTTTCATTTATTTTTTTTCTTAGTATGCTTAACTTCGTTATATTGGAGATCCAGAATCAAGTTCAGGATGACGAAAGGCTATGGTTAAATGCCCAAATGAAAATTGTACCTTGTAAATGGTAAATGGTACATGGCACTTATTCCTTGAACGCCGTTTGTTCTTCTCTCCAAGCCAGACGATTGATTCTTGCTTTCCACACTTCACCTTCCTTATCAACTATCCAGAGCCACTTATTGGCATCAACGGCCATTGTCACTTCTGTGGCAGATGCATTGAATCCCTCAGGTCTCTTGTAGAGTGTTGTGTCTATATTCCACACCATACCGTTGTCGGTGCTGGTAAGGAAGTTTTCGTTGTTCATTGACACGAGCATGTCGTCATACGCTGTCATGCTGAGGTTGTCTGTGTAAGGCAGTCCGTGGCGCTCGGTGCGTGTCACTACTCTTGTCCAAGAGTATTCGTAGCTGTCGGCTCTTTTTTCTATCACCTTGCTCCATACCATTGCATTACGGCAGTCAGACTCGTTCATCAGGTTGCCAGCTATGATAATTCTTTCGGTTTCAGCGTTACTTTTCACGCTGGTCACAGCATACGAGAAGTCCTTCTTTGGCAGGAATTCTGCTTCGTCGCTCATAGTGTCGTCTGCCCATGTTGCGCCGCCGTCGATGGAGTATTTAATCTTGTTATTGCCTATGCCAAACAGCATACTTGAACCTGCTGCAACAAGGTTTTCTATGTCTGGGGTTGAAACCGTTGCCCATGTCTTTGCATCGGCTGACTTGTAGAGCGTGCCGCTGCTGAACGTATAGAATTCGTTGTTGTATATCACTGTGTTGTTGTATGCCTTATCATCGAGGCTTACATTTGCAGTGATGTTCTCCCACTCTCTGCCGTCAGCGGCTGAAGTCTTGTAGATAGTCGTTGCGCCATCTTTCACTCCCATGAGGAACATATCGCTACCAAGGCTGTAGAGTTTCTTCTTTTCAAAGGCGATGTTGCTGTTTGAAGTAAGCATTTCCCAGCGCATTGAGTCGCCTTCTTCCTGGTGAATATTGATTGACACTGTGTATTTGCGACATGCATTAGAGCCGTCTGGGGAATACACGCGGAACTCGATAGGCTTTGAGAAGTCCATTGTGTCTGCGCTGTTATATGCAAACAAAGTGTCGCCAGAAGTCGGTTTCAGGTATGCTATAACGCCTGAATTATAGGCAGTCACGGTGCAGAGCACCTTATCTGGATTCGTCCATTTTGGTAACGAATCAAGGTTCTCGATAATACCGTTGAGATGGTCTATGCTAAATTTGTAATTGCTTGCACTCAGTGTTGATGTGTATGTGCTGTCACTGCCGTCGGATGCCTGTGTGTGCATTGTGCGGTATATGGTGTTGAGCGTAAAGCTTGAAATCGCCGTGTCACTGCCATAATCAACGTCATCGTCATTACCACCAAGGCACGAACAGAGCATGGTTGAAGCCACTACAAGAGTGGCGAAAAAAGAGAAATATTTATTCATTGACTTTGTAAATTTCGCAATTAGGCTGCAAATTTACGCATAATTACCCGAAAAACCACGTTTTTACAAGCTTTTTTAATTAAATAAATCTTAAAAACTAATTAAATAATCAAAAAATGTGAGTTTTTTTCGTGCTCGACTTGGTTTTCATGCTTGTTTTTGTGGTGGTGGAAAACATTTCCGAAATTCAGCCCTACCTGATAGGGTCTTTCAAATACACAAAGTATGTGCGACAGATAAAAACAAGCGCCATCTTCGTTGTTGATTTATGACTCGTCGTTAATGCTTTCTTTAGTCGTCGCATT
>JAUNQM010000001.1:0-240 GCA_030536165.1 Prevotellaceae bacterium
CTTTATTCGTTTGTGAGTGCAAAGATAGTGCAAGTTGAGCGAAATACAAAATATTTTAACTGTTTTTGTTTTGAGTCATGCTACTCAACGGTCAGCGCATCAAAAATCATCTCGTCAAGTCCTTCGCCTGTGAGTGTCACGGTGTATGTGCCAGCATTCACAAAACCGCCAGTTGTTATGCTGGTCATCTTGCGCTTTGTCTTCTTCTCTTGAGTCTGGAGGAATGTGACGTCGTCATCC
>JAUNQM010000001.1:250-37628 GCA_030536165.1 Prevotellaceae bacterium
TGTAGATGACCCCATTTTGGTCTGTAATCTTCACATGCAACTTGCGTGGCTGCTTAGGGTTGTAATACTTGAATCGCATGGCATAGACTTTTGCTACACCCACAGAAAATGCCCATTCCACCGAGTTATTTTTCACAGCGCCTTCTACCTCTATTGTCTTCTTACTGCTTGGCGGAAGCAGCGAATCAGGTGTCTTGACCATGATATCCTGATTGAAGTCTGCCCACATTGTAGGCTTGCATTTGTTTGGTGCAATCTCAGGGAATCCGTTTTCTGACTCGATGGATATTGCTGCAATTATCGCTTGTCCTGACTTGATGCGAGGGAATGAAATCTTTATCGTATCGGCATTATTGAAGAACTCTACAGTGCGCTTATACACTTTTCCGTAGCCTACTTGCGACCAAATGTCGAGGTCATGGATCACTGTGCTGTCGTTGATTGCAACATCAAACAATCGCCAACCTTCATAATCGGAATCGTCATGCGTTCCCTTATACCACGGTTCAACGAAATAGAGGTCGGCTGTGCACTTTCCCTTGTTGGCAGGGATGTGATAATAGAGCTCATGACGACCGAAGCGACTGGTATGATATAGCGGTGAAATCGGCAATTCTGGGCAATATGTCTGTGAACATTGATATGAACTTATGCCTTCGAATCTGTCTCCCCAAGAGTGAGAGAATGTGGTGTTGTCTTGCAACCAAACGTTGCCCAAACTGTCAACAAATTCATCGCCACCGCAGTTGATGTTGATACGGTTCTTGTGCATTGCGGTAGCATTTCTAGATTCGCTAGAAAATATAGAATCTCTAGCAGCCCCTCTATCCTTATACCAATAGAAAGCGTCAGTAGGCTGATCCCATATGGTAAACAATCCCTTATAGTTAAATGGACCGACCTTATCTATCACTCGCAAAGCCTCGTCAGGCTGACGACGACCAGGGTTGTCGTGGCTATTGAGGAGCCATAGGAACTGTCCACAGACAGCGTCTTTCGCTTCTTCTGCGAGCGTAACTTTCTTGCTTAATATTCCAAGGTACTTTTCTTCTGTATATCCTTCACCAGTATGATTGCCGAGTGTGCGCCATGCGCCATATTCGCCATTGAGTAGCTGGTCTGGTTGTTTTAGTTCATCGGCATACTTTTCAATGTCTCCACCATACGTACCACTCCAGTTTTGCACAACATTCCAATCAGTTCCTTCGCCACCGTTGCACGTTGCCACGAGTCTTTGTGTGCCACATGTCGGGTCCATTTCGCGTATGATTGCGGTGCATTCTTCGGCAAAGTCTTTCGGCAGAGTACTTTCATTCTGCAATCCCCACAACACAAGCGAAGGAGAGTTGCGTCTTTCCTTAACCCATTGACGCAGATGGCGCTTGAAACTCTCGCGGAACTGCGGTGTGTCGTACCATATATGAGCCGAGAACTGTGCCCACCAGAGTATTCCCTTCTTGTCGAGTAGTTCTTTATAATATAGGTTGTGCGGTTGGTGTGCATCGCGGAAGGCATTGAAACCAGCACTTACTACCTGGCTGATTCGTGTCTCAATCTGTTCGTGCGTAAAAGCATGGCTTTGTCCAAACAAATGCTCATACTCGCAGACTCCATCGATGAAAGTCTTTTCACCGTTCAGATAGAAGCAATTATCCTTTGCACCAGGACTCTTTGGCCATTGCGATGTACGGAATCCGAAAGGCGTGTCAAGGTTGTCTGTTGTCTTGTTGTTGCGCTTGAGCAGGGTGTTTACATTATATAAATAAGGCTCTTTCAGGCTCCATCGATTCACGTTTATTTCAGCAAGACTTGCCTGCTGGCGTATTATTTTAGTCTCACCTGGTTGCAGGGTTACGTTTTCTGTAAGCCTTACAACTTGCTTTCCACCTTTTTCGCAGAGCTTGTTTATGAGCGAAATGTTGTCGGCTGTTTCGCCGTAGTTTCGTATTTCGGTCTCGATAAAGACGCTGTCGCATGCCAGATTGCTCCATACATGAACGCCGAAAGGTTCGATTCTTACCTTATCGGTGACTTCAAGCGTAACAGGACGGAAGATGCCAAACGGCTGCGAGCCTTCGGAGAATCCCCATTCGCTGCTGCATCCGCCACACACCCACGGCATGTCGGTGATGCCCTCAGGATGCGAAATGTTGAGTTGAAGAACATTATCACCACCTTTTACTACGGCTTTTGTAACGTCAATTGTCTGCGACGTGCGACCGATGTCGTATCGTCCAAGATTGGTGCCGTTGAGCGTGATGTCGGCGTATGTTCCCACACCTTCAAATCGGATAAAATACTCCATTTCACCGATGTTTTTTGCAAAAAAATGCTTTGTCCATGTTGATGTTCCATGTAGGTTTCCGTGCTCCTTTTGCAAAGCTCCATAATAGTCGTCAAGGTTGTATGGAACATCAACATTTTTTCGTATGTTCGTTCCATTGAGTACGACTTCCCAATTCTCATTGAGCGACTGCGTGAATCGCTGACCTGATGGGTCTGGGGCAGGGAAACGCACTTCACTCTTTCCCATGTGTCGGCTTGTTGCAAGTGCTATGCCACGCTGCTCGGCATTATCAACGGCGCAATAGAAGTGATAGACCGTGCCATTATGCTTCACCACACAACTCTTATGTGCAAACATCTCGTCGTAAGGTTTCGACGGCACAATAAGGTCTTCACCGTCCCAGTCTGTCCAATGAATCAGGTCATAGCTTGCTGCAAACGTGTTGTATGCATTGTACTTCCTCGTTGGGTTGAAGGCAGAGAAGTAGAACATGACATACAAAGGGTTAGTGGTTGTAGGTTGTAGGTTATGGGTTGTAGGTTGCATGGACTGCATCTTCACAATCTGTGCATCGCCTGTAATCGTGCCGTCGCTGTCGTGGGCAAAGACTGGATTTCCTTCGTAGCGTTTCCATGTCAGCATGTCTTTCGACAGGGCTATACCGATGCGTTCACCTTTAGGATGCGTTTCGTCCTTGCCGCCAGCGTTGTAGAACATCACGAACGGATAACCAAGCAGACGCTTATCTGCCTTATAAATAGTGCTTTTATATTGCGTCAATTGTTCCCACCACTGTGCGTCCTTGTCGTCGTAACTCATCAAAGGCTTGCCCATGCAATCCCACGGATGAACCTTCGCTATGTTACCTTTGGTCGATGCAAGGCCTATGCTCAACGGTGCGTTGACACTCTCGTACCCCGTGCCGCTACCACCGATGTAAGTCATCCAGTGGCGGCCTTTGTATTTCTGCATGGCATAGTTGCCGCCCCAAGTCCAATCAATCAATGCCGGAAAACCGCCACGCTGGTTAGCATCCCAAGTGTCAGTCGTTGGAAATTCAAGCACGCGTCCGAGTGTCTGCCAATGCAAGAGGTCGGGACTGGAGGCAATCCACGTCTCATATCCACGTCCGTCTTTTCCGCCCTTGCCGTTGTAGCATACGTATGTCATGTACCACATATCCCCCTCGCGGAATACCGTCGGGCAATCGTATTTCATGCTATTGGTCGTAGGAGCCACCACGAGGCCGTATTTATAAGGCGTCTTCACCTCGTTGTATATCTGTTCCATCACGGCATGGCTCACCTGTGCCGATGCAGATGTGCAGAGCGTAATCGCCAACAGTGTGAATATGAGGTTGTGAATTCGTCGTGCCATAGTCATAGTGTTTAGTTTCTGCAAAAGTAAAAATAAAATCCCACATCTGCAAATTTTTTTAATAGACAGAGTACAACCGGTAATAGAAAAGGCCACTGAAAAAGTCCCAAAGGGACGACAAAACATAGGATTGGGCGTAAGCCCTATCTCATAAAATGCCCCAGTCCTAAAGTGCCGTAGGCACGGCAGAACTCAATCACAAGCAGTTCTGTCGCCCAAACTGGGCTTTATTGATAGCATGCCTAATAACGCAAGGGTTGGCGCCCTCGTCTATGGTGTTTCGTGGCTACGGCACTTTTTCAGCATTCTTATAGAAATAATATCTTCCCGATGCTCTCGATAGAAAGACGTTGTTAGTTTAATTTTAGCGGGTCCATTTGCTCTTTTGCTCGATAAAATCCTCGGAAAAATAGGACTTTTGGCTCGGAAATGCTCATATTTGCATACGGATAGCGAGTGCTGGCACTTGTATGTGGCTGCATGTAAATATGTTGATGTGGATATCTGATGTTGTCGTTAATTTTAGCCCTTCACACCTTAGGTGTTACTGGCGAAACACCTAAGGTGTGAGGGGTGGTGACACCTAAGGTGTGACTCATGAAACACCTGAGGTGTGGAGGGCTGAAATATGCCTTAAATGCTGCAGTGATTTATTTTCGATAGCTGCTATAGTTTTTTATAGTTGCTATCGAAAGTTTTTTGATAAAAGCAGGACTTTTTTTCCATTTCGGCTCATCGTACGCGTGCGCGCGTATATAAATAAGGTATAGGTGGTGCGTGGGGATGGGAGACAGGCGCTTACAATTCGGCTGCAAGTTTGCGTCCGGCATCGAGGCGGAGGAAGATGAAGAGGAGTATGGTGAAGCCCCATAGCGAAGAACCGCCATAGCTAAAGAACGGCAACGGGATGCCGATTACTGGCGTGAGACCAAGCACCATGCCTACGTTGATGAATACGTGGAAGATGAAGATGCTCGCGACGCAGTAGCCATAGACCCGCGCAAACCGCGTGGCTTGCTGCTCGGATAGGTATATGAGGCGTATGATGAGTACGAGGAACATGGCGAGGACTGCAAAGCATCCGATGAATCCTTCTTCTTCGCCGATGGTGCAGAAGATGAAGTCTGTGTCCTGCTCAGGCACGTATTTCAGTTTCGTTTGCGTTCCGTTGAGGAATCCTTTGCCCGTAAATCCGCCTGAACCGATGGCTATCTCGCTCTGGTGTACGTTGTAGCCAATGCCTGTAACGTCTTTCTCAAGACCGAGCAGTACGTTGATTCGGGCACGCTGGTAGGGTTTCATCACGTCGTTCATCACGTAGTCGGCGGTTCCGAAAAAGCCTATCGACCCTATCGCGAAGATGGCAATATAGACGTAGTGCATGAAGCTGTTCTTGAATCCTTTGAACAAGAACCATGCTATGAGTGCAGCACACATGATGCTCATGACGATGTTGACGTTGAATGGTATGACAAACTTCGAGAATAACACGAAAAGAAGCGTGCTGCCAATGACGGCAATTCCGAGCGTGTATAGCTCTCGCTTGTCTTTTTCATAGACGTAAGCCATGACGACGGAGAAGACGAGTACGCCGAGAAGCACGAGGAAGGTGCCGAGCGATGTCGGTGTGTCGAGCATGTTTACATCGGCATATTTCAGTCCGACGGTGAAGTAATAGACCATTGCAACGCCAACGAAAAGCACGCTGCCCGACATGCCTTCGCGGTAGAACATGAGGAAGAATGCAAGATATACGAGTGCCGAGCCTGTTTCCTTTTGCAGTATGATGAAGAGCATAGGCATCAGCACAATGCCGACTGCGAGTGCCCAGTGGCGCAGACGGTTGTGATTGAACTCGTAGGAGTTCATCAGCTTAGCCACCGCAAGTGCTGTGGCGAACTTGGCAAACTCGGCAGGCTGGATTCTGATAGGTCCGAATACGAGCCACGAACGCGAACCGTGAATCTGCTTCGGGTTGAAGATTGTTAGGAATAAGACTATGAGGAACGCCCCATATATTATATATGAGAAGGCGTCGAACATGTTGTAGTCGAGCAACATTATCACCAGCGCGATGGCGAGTGCGCTGCAAATCCAGATGATTTGCATGCCAGAGCGCGACGATAGGCTGAAGAGTTCAGTGTCGCCGTAGGTATAGCTTGCGCCGCAGATGCTGAACCATCCGAACACAAGCATCAGTAGGTAGATGCCTGCTGCCCACCAATCCATAGTGCGGAATACGCTCGGACGACTGCTGTTTATTTTGTTGTTGTTTAGCATTGTTGTTAAGTTCTTCGAGATTTCGATGGTTCGAGTTTTCGAAATTGTTGCTCAATCTTTTTTGCTATTAAAGAATCCTCGGAACATCTGTCCTGCAATAGGCACGGCACTTGCAGCGCCGAATCCTCCGTTTTCAACATATACGGCTATTGCAATCTTTGGGTTGCGCATAGGAGCGAATCCCATAAACACAGAGTGGTCGGAACCACGGTTCTGCACCGTACCTGTCTTTCCGCAGATGCTCAGACCTGGTATGTTTGCTGCCGAACACGTACCGCCAACAACGGCAGAACGCATGCCCTGCACAATATAGTCGTAATATCTTGACTTTGCCATCGTGTAGTGGCGCTCGGTGTAGATAGTGTCGAGAGGCAATCCCTGCACTTCCTTAACCACATGAGGTATGTAGTAGAAACCGCGGTTAGCAATAGTCGCGGCTTGATTGGCAATCTGAAGTGGAGTGAGAAGCACTTCGCCCTGACCGATGCTGATACTGATGATGGTAAGTCCGTTCCAACGACCAGAATATGCTTTGTTGTAGAACTCAGCGTTAGGTATGAGACCACGCTTCTCTCCAGGCAGATCGACTCCGAGTTTGTAGCCGAAGCCCATGCTGACCATATAGTCACGCCATTTATTCATCGCCTCATCGATGGTGCGATATTTGCGGCGGTTCGACATCATGTAATAAAGTCCCCAGCAGAAGAAACCGTTGCAGCTTGTAGCCAAGGCAGGACCAATGGTGAGTGGAGAGTTGTGGTAGTGGCAACCTACTTTAAGCCCTTTGTGGACGAATCCGCCATGACACGGATAGGCTGTACCTGCATTGCTGATACCCTCTTGTAGGAATACAAGTCCTTGCGCTGGCTTGAATGTAGAGCCAGGAGGATACAAGCCCGTGATAGCACGATTGAGAAGTGGTCGGCTTTCGTTTTCCTGCAACTTCATGTGGTTTTTACCTCTGTTTCTGCCTACAAGCAGACGTGGGTCGTAAGACGGAGCAGAGACCATGCATAGAATCTCGCCTGTGGAAGGTTCGATAGCCACGATACTTCCCTTGCGACCTCGCATGAGTTTCTCGCCGAGCTTCTGCAACTCAATGTCTAATCCCAATGTGAGATTACGACCAGGGCGCGGCTGCTTGTCCATCGCACCGTTTTTGTAACTGCCCTGTATGCGTCCGCGAGCATCACGAAGCATGACGTGTACGCCTTTCTCTCCGCGCAGGTACTCCTCGTAATAGCGCTCAACGCCAATCTTTCCGATGTAGTCGCCTGGCTGGTAGTAGTCGTCTTCCTCTATGTCGCTTGGGGAAACTTGTGCCACTTCGCCCAGCACATGGGCCGCGTAAGGGTAATGGTATTGGCGGATTGCGCGTTTCTGAACGTAGAAGCCAGGGAAGCGGAACATCTTTTCGTGTAGCACATTGAATTCACGCATTGTGAGCTGCGGGAGGAACAACTGCTGCGAGAAACGTGAGTAGCTTGGATTCTTGTCAGGATTCTTTATGTTATCCATGCGCTCAATGAACTCATCCTTTGAGATTCCGATGCAACGGCAGAAATCAGTTGTGTCCATGCTTGGACGCATTTCATTCGTTACCACCATTAAGTCGTAGGTAAGCTGGTTATAGACCATCAGCTTGTTGTTGCGGTCTTTAATCACTCCTCGTGATGGGAATTCGTTTTTGCGCAGGAAAGCATTGCTGTCGGCATTCTTCTTGTAGTCGCTGCTGGCAATCTGCAGCCCAAAGAGTCTTATAAGATAAATCAAGACAATTGCCACAGCAACACCTATGATAACATATTTCCTATTTCCAAACTCAAAATCAGTCATGGCGTATATGTTATCAATTCTTGTTGAAGTTTTCCAGTACGAGTATCAATACAATGGTGATGATGGCACTGCAAACAACGCGCAGCAACCAATCCCAGAAGCTGAAAAGATTGAATGTCTCGAATGTATAGAATAATATGCAGAACAGCGTAGTCATTGTTCCTGCATATTTAATGAATGTTTCCATGCCGAGCGACTTTACCGATGGACTCAGCGTAGAGTAGTCTTCTTTTGGTATGAAAAGTTGCAGCAGATATGGTTGGAGAAAGCTCATCGCCGTAAGCGAAGCTGCACATACACCAGGAATATTGGTGAAGATGTCGATGATGAGTCCCATGAAGAATCCCCACAGCAGTAGCATCCACTTTGTGGTTCCGATTGGGAACTTCATAATGAAATAAATGAATAGCAGGGGAGTGGCATAATGGAACACGTGGATATGGTTCAGCACAAGTACCTGTGCCAAACACAACACTACGAACCATATTAGTCTCCTAACGAATATTTCCATTTACAACATGTTTAATGAGTCCTTTGCAGCCTGCTCTATCTTTATCTTCTCTTTGAACGATGAGTTGTCTATAACTCTCACGTCGCGTAGATGGCTAAAGTCGGTTGACAGTTGCACCTTCAGCTTATACGAAAGTCCGTCGGCTGAATTATACGAAGCCACAATCTTGCCCACGGATATACCGCGAGGGAACACTGATGAGTATCCGCTTGTGGTCACGTAGTCACCTATCTCGAAGTGGGCATGGCGTGGAATGTCGTTGACGTATGCCACATCTGGCTCTCCGCCTTCCCATATCATATAACCGAAATATCCTCGGTTGCGAATGACGCAACTGATGTTGGAGTGCGAGTTGAGAACAGAAATAACTACGCTATAATGCTTTGCTACAAGATACACAATGCCTACAACACCATTGCCATCGACAACTCCCATGTCTTTCTTTATGCCATCGGCACTTCCCTTGTTGATTGTGATTAGGTTGTTGGCTTCGTTGAGAGTGTTGCTTACAACCTTGGCTGGAATATAATTGTATTTTATCTCTTCAATAGTGACCTTCTGCTTTGACTTGGCAAGAGCCTCACGAAGTTGGTCGTTTTCGGCTTGAAGTTGCAGATTAGTCTCTGTGAGTTTGTCGTTGATTGTGCTTTGCGAGAAAAAGTTGTCGAAGTTAGAGTCCCATTCGAGGAAGACACCAGCAAGCGAATTAGCCGACGAAAACCACACGCTGCCTTGATAGCCATTATAGCTAACGAGCAGAGCGATGCTGATAATCTCAAGGAAAAAGAATAATATCCAGTGATTGAATCTTTGTAAGAACTCAATTAAATTGTTCATTCTATTGCTACCAGTGGTTTCAGTCCAAGGACTTCAGTTATATATACAAAATATAGCCACTATAGAGACTTTAGCAACTATAGGGGCTATAGTTATAAACTTACAATCATTATTATCTCATCAAGAATTGGAATCTGTCAACATTCTTGAGTGCAATACCGACACCCTTTGCCACACTGTGAAGTGGGTCTTCGGCAATGTGGAACGGAATCTTTATCTTCTCAGAGAGGCGCTTGTCGAGCCCGCGAAGCAATGCACCACCACCAGTAAGGTAAATGCCATTCTTGATAATGTCTGCATACAACTCCGGCGGAGTGCTTTCGAGGGCGCTGAGCACAGCAGCTTCAAGCTTTGCTACCGAGCGGTCAATGCACTGTGCAATCTCCTGATAGCAGATAGGCACATGTACAGGGAGAGAAGTTATTCTGTTAGGGCCGTTTACGAGATAGTCTTCAGGAGCATTCTCACCGAGGTCGGTTATGGCTGCTCCAACGTGAATCTTGATTCGCTCAGCCATACGCTCTGACACCTTCACATTGTGCTGTCGGCTCATATATTCGCGGATGTCGTTAGTGAAATCATCACCAGCAACACGGATAGAGTTGTTCGACACGATACCACCTAATGAGATGACAGCGATTTCCGTCGTACCACCACCTATATCGACCACCATGTTTCCTTCTGGTGCCTCAACGTCAACACCGATACCGATGGCTGCTGCCATAGGCTCGAATATCAGATACACGTCGCGGCCGTTTGCATGCTCAGCTGCATCGCGCACTGCACGAAGCTCAACTTCAGTACTGCCTGAAGGCACGCCGATTACCATTCTCAGCGATGGAGATACGAACTTGCTGCCTGTGTGTGCCATCTTTATCAGTCCTCGCATCATCTGCTCGCAGGCAGAGAAGTCGCTGATTACACCATTGTAAAGCGGACGAATGGTGCGGATGTTGTCGTGCGTCTTTTCATACATCATCTTTGCTTTCTCGCCTACGGCAATCATCTTGTCGCTGCGACGGTCAACAGCTACGACACTTGGCTCGTCAACAACAATCTTGTCATTGCTGATGATGATGGTGTTGGCTGTACCCAAGTCCATTGCTATTTCCTGTACAAATGAAAAGATACCCATATTATCTTGTATTATTTATTAATTCACAATTCTTGCTGCAAAATTACTAAATATTAGTAATATTTCCAAAACTATATTACTATTTTTTCAATCACAATATTTTTTTCTTGGCGGTTGATGGTTGTCGGTTGTTTATTAGGTTCCCCCTGGCCATCCCACGAAGGGATGGAACCAAAAACAGCAACCTAACTTGGGGCAACGGAAAAATACAGTGGTGGAATTTGTAAGTTGTAAGTTTTTTTGAAGACACAATGGTCGATTTTTGCAGCACTAACGTGCTATGCAGTCATCTGCTTATAGCCTTTTGCAAGCAAGCTTGAAAACTCTATAATCAGCCGCCTGCACCTTGACTGTGTCAAGGCTGCAAAAATATTTTCCGAACAATTGCGAACAATTTTTTTTCTTCCATCTCTTTTCGTCATCCTGAACTTGATTCAGGATCTCCATTGTTGCGTACAGTCCTCTTCGTAACGTAGGAGATTGACTATTGTCAATGACGAAGGTGGGGCGTATGCCGATATGATAATAAATTGTTCTTTGAAAAAAGTGGATGGCAGGCGTGGTAGTATAACAATTGCAAAGAATTAATTATATTATCGTTGATAGATTTCGAGGATTTTGTTTTTTAAGATATAGTCATACTTCGAGCGGACGGACTCTTCGAGATTCTGGAGCCAATGTTGCTGACTCTGAACTAAGTCGAAGATTGTGGCACGCCCTGCCTGATAGCTTGATTCAACGTAGCCAAGACTTTCTTTTGCAAGTCGTGCTGCCTTTTCAGCACTAATCTGCTTGTCACGGGCAGTAAGAGCATCGTAGTAAGCATTCTGTATGTCATGGTGTATCTGCTGCTTTGATTCTTCAAGCGATAGCTGCGCATCGACTTTGTTAATCTGGGCAAGACTTACCTTGCGCTTGGTTGCACCTCCGTTGAAGAGGTTGTATTTAAGGTTGAGGCCTACGATGAGATTGTAACGATTCTTTAGCTGAGTCCACAGACTTGGTGTTGACTGGTTGAACAATATGGAATATTGATTGCCTGCGGTACCCGTGAGCGATAGGGTCGGCATGAAGTCGCTCTTGGCAAGTTTGATTTGGTTTTCAGCGCTTTCAATACGATATTTTGCCGCTATGACTGAAGGATATTTCTCAATGCTTCCAGCAAAATCGATAGTTGGAATCTGCACATTGTCATCTGCAATATCGGCTACATCGAAGCCTTCAATATCGTTGAGATTGAGCAGTTGTGCGAGCCTGATGAGCGACAGTTTGACATCGTTCTTTGCCTTGAGCAGAGTGTATTCGTCTTCGCTAACAGTCGCCTCTGCCTGAACAACATCGCCCTTAGGCTTCTTGCCTTCATCATAGAAAATCTTTGTCTGCTTCAAGGTTGATGTACTTGCGTCAAGTTTTTCCTGTGCCACCTTTACCTCTGTGCGGTTGTAGAGCACCTGAAGATAGCCGGCAATCACGTTTATCTCCACTTGTTTCTGGGAATAGCGCAAGTCTTCTGCAACGGCTTTAAGGCTGAACTCGTCGCTTATCTTCTTGTACTTCAACCTGCCAAAAGTGTAGAGCGGCATGGATGCATCAATCTGTGCGGTGGTGTTTGTGCGGTCGTACGAAAGGAAGTCATACCCAGATTGTGCTTTGTTGAGTGTGAGGTCTTGCGATAATTGTGCATCGACAACAGGCTTCCATGCGTTCTTGCTATCCTCAAGGGTATTCTCTGCTACACGTTGCTTATTGATGCGCTGCTGAACTTCGATGTTATGGTCTAAGGCATAGTTTATACACTCGTCGAGAGTCCACGCCTTGCTCTGAGCATGCATGGCGAATGGCACGATAAGCACTGCTACGATTAACGATAATCTGTATAGCCCCCTCCATCTTCCCCCGTAGGGGAGGGTTAAGTTTGTGCAAATGTATTTCATACGATTAGTCCTCCTTTTTGTTGCCGCGAAGAATGTCGCCTTTCTTTACTTCTGATTTAAGCTCAATATGAATGCCATCGCTGAGACCTATTGTCACAGGAACGCGTTCAAATGTCTGAGTGCTTCCGCTATTTTCCTTAAGACGATAAACGTATGTGCTATCGCCACTAAACTCAAGGGCAACTTCCTCGACTGAAAGCACATTCTCCGCACAGTCGGTAATAATCTCCGCGTTGGCGCTATATCCTGAACGACTTATGGACTTAACACCGTCAACAGGCTCTACGCTACCCTTAATCTCGTACATCACTGTACCGTTGTCAATAGTGCTGCCAGATGCAATCTCCTCAATGAAGCCAGTATAGCGTGCGCCCTTTGATGCTCCGATTGTGATGTTCATCGGCATTCCTATATAGATGCGTTCCACCTCCGATTCGTCAATCTTTCCAGAGAAACGAAGCTGACTGAGGTCGGCAATAGTAGCGATGGTTGTACCTTGATTGTAAGAGTTTGTGGCTACAACCGAAGCACCCTCCTTGAGAGGAAGGCTCACAATAGTTCCATTCATCGACGCCTTGACAATAGTGGTGTTGACATTACCGGCACGTGAGCTGCTACCAGTCAGGACAACATCTAGTGCACTTTTTGCCTTGATATGCTTCTCCTTGTCGATGGCGAGCGTGCTCATAGCCTTCTCATATTCCTCGCGACCTACAACCCCCTTGTCGTAAAGCACGCTTACACGATTAGCCTCACGTTGCGACTCCTCGACTTCAAGTCGTGTAGATTCCACGTTACTCTTTGCCTCGCTTAGGCTGAGCATGTCAGGAATAATCTCTATGATAGCGATAGTCTGCCCTGCCGTAACGGTCTGTCCGATGGTGACGCAGATCTGTTTGATAGTACCTGTTGCACGAGGTTTGACTTCAATCTGCTTGCGCGACTCGATAGAACCCGTGGCAACACAAACGCGCTTGATAGTACGCTTTGCAGGGGTAAGCAGTTCATAGACTTCTGGCTTTGGTTGAGATTGTGCCCAAAGGAAATAAAAAGTGTAGGCAACGAAGCACAATACCAATGCCCACAATACTTTCTTGTAGATGTTTTTTGAGATTTTCATTGTTCTTTATGTTTTTTTTTCGATATTTCGAGGTTTCGATGTTTCGGAGGGGTAAATGATTTTATTCTTCACGCAAAGCTTCAATCGCTTTCACCTTCAAGGCTCGTTGGGTTGGGAAGTAACCGGCAAGCAATCCTCCTGCAATAAGAATCACTAACGCCGCAAGCGTAGGCACGATGCTTATCATCGGATGCTTGATGAGCGTCATCGACGACCCATCGCTACCTGACATCAGTGAATCTAATCCATATAGGCACCACACTCCAGCCACTATACCTGCTATGCCGGCAGTAAGAGTGAGCGTAAGGCTTTCCATCATTATCTGCTGAATAATCTTCGATGGCTGTGCACCAAGAGCACGGCGGACGCCAATCTCCTGTGTGCGTTCCTTGATGGTTACAATCATTATGTTAGCAATGCCTATAAGTCCTGCGGCAAGGGTGCCGATACCTATTATCCATATCAGTATGTTGATGCCAAGCTGTATGCCAAGAAAACCAGCAAGTGCCGACTTTAGGCTAAAGACATACACTGCATTTTCATCATCAGGAGCGATATGGTGTTCTTCCTTCATGGCAGACACTATGCGTTCCTCGTCATCCTCGATAGGGTATTGTGGCAGGTTGGTAAGCGACATGAAGTCGAACTCATTATGCCGGTTCATCACGTCCTGCTCGGTGGTGATTGGCAGTACAACCGATTCCGTAGGGTCACCGCCCAACTGGATATTGTCGTTTGTGCGCTTTATCACTCCTACAACAGTATGCATCACTCCTGCAACGGAAACGTGCTGGCCGAGAGGAGTATCGTCAGCAAACAACACTTTTGCCACATTCGTTCCTAAAAGACAGACTTTGCGATGCTGCTCCACATCAATCTGGTTGATATATCGCCCTGCCACGATGCGTTGCGGCACCACCTTAATATAATTAGGCGTAATGCCAAGCACCGAGTATGAACTTGATGTTATGTCATGCTTCACCTCAATATCATTGTCAGCATTTACCTGCATGATGTTATCCAGACGGTCAGCAAGTTTTGCCTTGAGCAGACCGATGTCACTGTTCTTGAATTTCCATGTCCGATCACGGTCGTAGCCTTGATACGGCATCGTGGTATTCTCTGGGAATAGGAAGAACGTGTTTGAGTCAAGACTTGTCAACTGTCCTATGATTCCGTTGCCAAAGCCAAAACCGCACCCAACGAGGAGTATGAGCATGAATATGCCCCAGAACACCCCGAACATCGTCATCAGACTTCGCATCTTCTGCTGACTGACGGTTACGACAACTTCGTGCCACAGGTCGCTATCGAATATTTTTATGTTCATTGTATATTTTTTCAAAGTTCTAGATATTCTAGAGTTTCTATGGTTTCTAGTAGTTCTAGCCTCAATATCATGAAATTCCAGCAAGGGCATCAACCAGTTTTACCGTCGTAGCTTTTTTTGCTGGTATATAGCCCGCAATCAGTCCGCAGACAACCATTATCGCATTGGCAATCAATACCACCGATAGGTTGACCGTAGGATTGCAGAATATAGTGTTGTTCACTCCGAGTACTGAATCGGTTACGCCTTTAAGCAACTGCGTCAGCCCTACGCCTATCAGCATCCCGATATACCCGAATATTACGGTTATGACAACTGACTCGAACAAGACCAGACGTATTATCTCGCCCGACGATGCCCCCATCGCCTTCCTCACTCCAAGCTCCTTGATGCGTTCCTTAACCGAAATCAGCATTATATTGCTTATACCTACAACGCCGATGCACAGGGTTGCCAGACCGATAATCCAGATAAAAATCCGCAGAGCATTCATCACATTGCGTATCTGGAGGAAAAACTCGAAGGAACTGTTTACCTTTACAGCCTTTTCATCCTTAGGCGAAAAGCCCTTGCTCTCAGCAAAAAACAACCGTATCGACTGCATAAACTTCTCGTTTGCCTCCTCCGTGTCGAGGTTGTCGGCAACGATACTAATCGATGCCAGTTTGTCGTTGCGGAAGAAAAGATTCTTCACAGTGGTAATCGGAGCATACAGTGATTTCTCCTCGTCGTTGCCGCTATACGACTTCGCCACACCGACTATCAGGAAGCTGTTGTTATATACCTTTATGCGCTGCCCTACGGCATCTGCGTCATGGAACAGACGTTTAGCCAGCGGAGCCGTGACCACACACACCTTCCTGCCTTCGTTAATGTCGAGCTGGCTAATGTCGCGTCCATCCGAAACGTAACGGCTCCTCAAGCCTAAGTAGTCGGTCTCGTAGCCGAAGATAGGCACGTTTATGTGGTCGTTGCCACAGTTCACCTGCACCGTCGTGTCCATCTCTGGCATCGTCTTTCTTATCACGTCGGGGAATCGGCGTTGCAGCTCCTTGCAGTCAGAGAAGTAGAAGTCAACCTTCGACCCCACCTGTCTGCCACCAGCAGCATACATGGTCTTGCCTGGCGCGACGGTGATAATGTTATTGTCCGTGCCTATGAAACCATTCTCTATGCCATTGATGATGCCATTGCCCGAACCTAACATGACAATAAGCAGAAAGATTCCCCAACCCACCGAGAAACCAGTGAGGAGGATTCGCGTCTTATTATGACCCATCGACGACAATACTTCTGAAAGCATCTCTATCATAGGCTGTTATCTTTTTTTTACGGTTTTGGGCTTTTGGTTTTAGGTTAAACCTACAACCTACAACCATCAACCTTTTTACGGTTTTTACTATTATCAAATTCTGTTGTCCATTATCTTAGCCTTCCACACCTTAGGTGTTTAGGCTGTCACACCTTAGGTGTTACAAGCTTCACACCTCAGGTGTGAAGGGCTGATTCTATTGATAGAGCCTAATTTCCATTCGGAAATATGGTTTTCTAATCTCGTAATCATTTGATTTATACTAAATTCACATTGGTGTAAACAATGTCAACCTTAACGAATCATTTCGCTCTTTCGTCTTTGAAGATTACGCCATCCTTGAAGAAAATACGACGGTCGGTCTGGTCGGCAATCTCTTGTTCGTGGGTGACGATGATGACCGTCTGACCGTTGTCACGATTCACGGCTCGCAGCATATCCATCACCTCCTGAGTGGTCTTCGAGTCAAGAGCACCCGTAGGCTCATCGGCAAGGAGAATCTTTGGTTTCGTAATCAGCGCCCGTGCAATAGCCACACGTTGCCGCTGACCACCCGACATCTGCATCGGCAGATGGTTCCAATGCCCAGCGAGCCCTACCTTGTCAAGATATTCCAATGCCATCTCGTTGCGCTCCTTCCTGCCCACGCCCCTATAGTAGAGAGGCAGAGCAACGTTCTCCATCGCATTCTTGAAGTTGATGAGGTTAAACGACTGGAAGATGAATCCAATGAGCTCGTTACGGTAACGACATTCCTGCGACTCGGTGAGATTCTTTATCAGATTCCCCGCCAGACGGTATTCCCCCTCATCGTAATTGTCGAGGATGCCCATGATGTTGAGCATTGTTGACTTTCCAGAACCCGACGGTCCCATGATGCTGACCAGTTCGCCTTCATCAATGTGGAGGTTCACACCCTTGAGCACATGCAGCGGCTGGGCTCCTGGATAAGTCTTATGTATTCCCTTGAGGTCTATCATTTTTTCGCCTTGTTATAGTCCTTGTTCACTATCTTTACGACGAAGTCAGAGTGTATGTCAGAGCAGACAATCTCGTCGTGAGTGCCTGGCAGGTCGTAAATCTTCAGGTTAGAACACTTCGACCGCCAGAAGTTTTTGTTTTCCTCTATGTCATGTCCCTCGCATATCGATGCAGCAAACAATACTGAATATCCGTCATAAGTAGGTATGACAGTATCCTTCGAAATCATACGCACGAAGCGCAGACGGTTCTTGAGGAACTCAGGCAGGTCATCGTAGTTCAGTCCGTGTTCGTCAACTTCATCATACTCGTATGATTCCTTGAAAGTAACTTCAGGCCATGAATCGAGCATATATACCAACGGATGACAACCTTCTGCATCATCCATAAGACGTGCCATCATCAGTGCGATTACTCCACCGAGACAGTAGCCAATGTATGCGAAAGGATGCACATCATCAGGCAAGTACAAGCCGATGATGTCATGGTAGAGTCCGACAATCTCGTTGAGTGAGTCTTCCGAGAACCCATACTCGGCAAAGTCGAATGTAGGCCAGAAGATAAGCACGTTGAACGTCTTCGACAGTTCGTTCATCCTATATGTAAGATATTCCTGTGGCACCATACCGCAGATAGATACGATGACAGGCTTCGACTCATCGTAAGGCATGTGCCAGTAGGCAAACGATTGCTGACCTGTGACGAGTTCACGTATGGTGCGCTTATTGATGAGGTCTTCTTTCGAGATATGTATTCCAGCATCTTCGGAAGCTTTTATAAAGTCATCAACAAATGTGAAATTGTTTGCAATCGTGACAATATCGTGTACGACACTAATGTGGTCGTTACCAAGTAAGTCGCTTGCTATGTCAAGGAGTTTAGACTCAGTCTCGGAAGAAGGCGCAGTAGGGAGTTTGTTCTGTTCGCTCTCAATGAGTTGCTGAACGATGCGACGCGCTGTCTTTCCTTCGGTAATTGCACGGACAGTCAGCCACTTCAACCCTGACTGGAACTGAAGTTTGAGTGCTGCAAGCGATGTGCCGCCGAGGCGGAAGAAGTCGTCGTCGATACCTATTCGCTCCATCTGTAACACGACAGCCATAGCATCGCAGATGGCTTTTTCGGTCTCACTGCGAGGTGCTACATATTCCGTCTGCTTGATGTCAGGCAATGGCAAAGCCTTGCGGTCAATCTTTCCGTTAGCATTGTAAGGCATGGCATCAAGCATGACGAATGCCTCTGGAATCATGAAGTGTGGCAGCGAGGATGATTCAAGAATGTTGCGCAACTGTTCTTCTTCAATGTTAACACCTTCGTTTACAGTATAGTAAAGCACCAGATGCTGCATTCCCGCAATATCCTTGACTACGGCAGCAACCTGATTGATGCCTTCGATAGCAAGAACCTGATTCTCTATCTCTCCGAGTTCGATACGCAATCCGCGCAGCTTCACCTGATTGTCGATACGTCCGAGGAACTCGATATTTCCATCTTCCGACCATCGCACAAGGTCGCCAGTGCGGTAAGCCTTCTTGCCATTGAAAGTGATAAACTTCTCTGCCGTAATGTCAGGGCGGTTGAGATATTCACGTCCAACACCAATGCCAGCAACAACAAGTTCGCCAGGCACACCACGTGGAACAAGTTGCATATTAGCATCAACCACATAGAGCTGATAGTTGTAGAGAGGGCGGCCTATGATTGACGTCTTACCATCGTAGTCGCCTTCCACCTTGAAGCAGGTAGAGTAGAGTGAGCACTCGGTAGGACCGTAGCCGTTGTATATCGGATACGAAGCCTTCTTTGTCGGAGGCATCTTCTCGCCGCCAATCGTCATTGCCCTGAGATTGTTGTCAGGGAACAGCGATGCTATCTGGCAGCCAATCTGAGTGGTGAAGAAGGCTACGGTTATGCCATTGTCGTTGATGTAGTTGTTAAGAGCATTGAAGTCCATACGCACACCCTCGGTAAGTATATGCAGTGTCGCACCCGAGAGCAGCGTAGGATATATGTCAATCATGTGGGCATCGAAACCGAAATTCGCGTATCCAGCAACCACGTCCGTCTCGTTCATCTGCAGCATATCCTT
The DNA here is from genome assembly GCA_030536165.1 of Prevotellaceae bacterium. GTDB lineage: Bacteria > Bacteroidota > Bacteroidia > Bacteroidales > Bacteroidaceae > Prevotella. Next base: position 19,280 of record JAUNQM010000001.1, read on the forward strand.
GTACCAGTGAGCATAGTTCACTATGCCATGATGTTCAAGCACGCATCCCTTAGGCATACCAGTAGAACCAGAGGTAAAGAGGATGACTGCTGCATCATTGGTCTTTGTGGTAACATTGAATCGACCCTCAAGTGCTGGCAAGGAATCCATATCGCGGTCGGAGACTATAATGCCATCAAACTGTGGAAGAATGTTATTAGCAAGTTGCCCATGAGTAAGGATTACCTTTACGCCTGCATCCTTGCACATAAACATCAATCGGTCTTCAGGGAACTTGTTGTCGAGCGGCATATACGCACCGCCAGCCTTCATCACTGCCATTGAGTAGATGAGAATAAGTTCCGAACGGTTTATCATCAATCCTACCGCACTCTCCCTGCCTACTCCAAGCGACTGGAGATAAGCAGCCAGACGGTCTGACAAATCATCCACCTCACGATAAGTATATTGACGTCCGTTGCAAACCACACACACAGCATCAGGTGTCATGTCTGCCTGATGGCGCAACACATCGACCATCGTGTCGCTGTAGTCATATTCAAACTTCTCACCGCAACCGAGCGTCATAAGTTCCTCGACAGCTGCATCTGGCACAAGCTTCAGCATCGAGAGCTTAACGTCGCCCTGCTCTGCTATGTTCTTCAGCAATTCGTGCATCGTGTCGAGCACTTGCTTAATCTCATGTGCACGATACATAGAAGTGTCGTAACTCATGTTGAAACGCATCTTGGTCTTGGCATCGTTTATGCTCACACTGAAACTGAGTTCCGTGAACACTTCCTCGTTATAGTCATCGCCCGTAATCTTGAGTGCTACAGGCTCATCACCCTTCTTGTCGTCGTCAGGATAATTCTCAAAAGCCATGACCGACTGGAACAACTCTGACTGTAACGACGTCTGGGCTATAATCTCCGACAACGGACAATAGTCGTGTTCATTCGTCTCGGCAGCCTGTGCCTGCACCTTCTTCAAGGCTTCCACCACCGTGTCGTTATAGTCGAACCGCACACGCACTGGAACTGAGTTGATGCAAAGTCCAACCACGCTGCTCAGGTTCACCGACGAGGTGTTACGCCCCGATACCACCTTCACAAACACCGCATCCTGCGTGCGGTTATATACACCAAGCGTCATGCCCCATACCAGTTCCACGACTGAATTGAGCGTCACGCCTGCTTTCTCGCTGACGGCAACAAGCCCACTCATCACCTCTGGCTCAATGTCGAGAAGGGCATAGGCATCGTCGCTGCGTTCATCTTCCGCCACTACTCCCTGTGAAGGAACCACTGCCTTCTGCTCATAGTCGGCCAGCAACTCCCTCCAGTAGTCCATCGATGCCGAGCGGTTGCGCTTCGCAAGTTCGCGCACGTGCTGCTCATACACTCCAGCATTCTCATCCTCGATAGTGTCGATACTGATATTCGCTCCGTTCACAAGTCCGTCCGTGAGGTCGGCAAACACAAGATGCAGGCACCAGCCGTCGATGATGATATGGTGGAAGAACAGCATCAGCTTGCACGAGCCCTCGCCCGTCTTCACGCAGACTATGCGCATCAGCGCATCATCCTGAAGGTCGAAGCCTCGCTCGGTCTCTCTCTCGCGTACATTATCTATAAATGCATTCATGTCGTCAGCCTTCGTAGCATCTTCCATGATGACTGGTATCGTTCGGTCGGTCAATGCCTGGCGATAACTGCTCACGTCCTTATATATGAACGCCGTGGTGAGCACCTCGTGTCTGCCTGCCAGCACCCGTGCCGCCTTCTCCACCTGTTCCCTCGTCAGCAGGGCATCCACGTTCAGCTGATAGAAAATCCTGTAAGCCGCCGTGTCAGGCTCTGCCATCACCTTCAGCAGCATGCTCTCCTGCATCGGCGTGAGCGGATAGATCCTGCGGATGCCGACTCCCTGTCGGCGCAGGGTGGCTTGCACTCTCTGGAACTCTTCGTCGCTCCATGCCGTCTCGCCCAGGTCGGAGGCTGTGACCTCTGCCTCTGCCACCTGCGAGGTGTGCTCAACAATCTTGCGTAACTCGTCCAAGTAGTATTCGTTCAGCCTGCCTATATCCTCGGCGGTGAACAGGGCTTTGTTGTAGAACACTCCATATTGCAACCTCCCCTCACTCACATATCCGTTGATAGAGATGTTTGTCACCATCGCATTGCGCACCGACACGCCCGAACCGTGGGCAACACCTTCCTCAATAGCAAAGAAACCACCTTCCTCCATTCCCTGACCTTCATCGAAATTACCGTGATAGTTAAACCCCACCATCGGCGCCTTGTGGTAGTCCATGCCAAAGAGCTGACCATAGCCTACTCCCTTGTTCGGTATGGCATGCAGTGTTTCCTTCGTTCGACGGATGTCGCTACGCATATCACCGCCAAGACGGCTGAGTACAAGTGGGAACACTGAAGTGAACCAACCCACCGTGCGGTCTATCTCCAATGGCTCGTTGATGCTCTCCCTGCCATGACCCTCAAGCTGCACGGAGACATCTTCCCTCCCCGTCAACCGATAATATGCTCTGCCTAAGGCTGTGAGAAGTAGGTCGTTGATTTCCGTGTTGTATGCCTGATTCGAGTTGTGGAGCAGTTTGTCTGTAGTGTCCTTATCAAGAGCCGCACTCGCAAAATCGAACTGGCGTGTGTAATCATCCACCTGCGAACCTTCCATGTCTTGCAGCTGAATTCTTACGTTTGTCCAGTAGTCTTTTTCAAGTCCAAGTTCGTAGCTCTGCTTATACCGCGCCATTGCCTCGGTATAATATTTATATGAATGAGTCTTTGCAGGAAGTTTAGGTTGCTTGCCTTTCAAGATTTCTGAATAGGCTATGTTGAAGTCTTCGACAATGATTCGCCACGATACTCCGTCAACCACCAAGTGGTGGATAATGATAAGCACATAGTCACATTCTTCGGCGTGGAAGACAGCAATACGCATCATATTGCCATTCTCTATGTCGAGTGTTGCCTGAAGGGTTGTGCCTATTTCGAGGATTTCATCCTTGTCGTCAACATTATATTCATATATATCATAGTATGCACAGCCGTTCTCATATTCTCGCACATTAAGTCGGTTTTCTTTCACCTGTGCACGCAGCACGTCATGGTGTCTTACTATTTCGTCTGCACATGCTTTCAGTGTATTCATATCTATGCGGTCAGCACAGCGAAGCATTGTGTCTTGGTTGAAGTGCCAAGGCTCTGGCATATTCAGGTCGAAGAAATACTGCACAATAGCACTATTCTCTATTTCCCCGCTCCAGTTGTCTTGGTCTATCTTCATACTCTCATCGGTCTCGGTAGCTGCCGCTGCAATAGCCGCAACAGTCTTGAGGCTCATAATTTGAGCCACCTTGAGCGAGATACCTTCTTGTCGCAGCATGCTGACCAGTCGGATTGCCTTGATGGAGTCGCCGCCGAGTGAGAAGAAGTTGTCGAGCACGCTGACAGGTGTTGTGAGGTTGAGCACATTGCTGAAGTATTGTGCCACAATCTTTTCTGCATCGGTCGTAGGCTCAACGAACTCCACTTCGCTGGCAATGACTGGCAGAGGGAGAGCTTTTCGGTTCACCTTTCCATTAGGAGTGAGAGGCAACTTATCGAGAGGAATGTATTGCGACGGCACCATAAATTCAGTGAGGTTTTCACCGAGATATGCCTTCAAAGCCTCTTCGTCGATAGCGGCATCTGCCACATAGTAGCAGCAGAGATGCTGGGCGCCATTCACTTCTTTGACATCGACAACAACCTGACGTACCCCATCGTATTTTGCTGCCACAGCTTCAATTTCTCCGAGTTCGATACGAAGTCCACGCAGTTTCACCTGATTGTCGATACGTCCGAGGAATTCGATGTTGCCATCTTCCGTCCATCGCACGAGGTCGCCTGTGCGGTATGCTTTATGTCCGTCGATGGTGATGAACTTCTCGGCTGTTGTGTCAGGGCGGTTGAGATATTCCCGTCCAACGCCGATGCCGCTTACCACCAGTTCGCCTGGCACGCCGCGCGGCACGAGGTTCATCGATGTGTCAACAATGTAGAGCTGGTAGTTGTCGAGAGGTCGTCCGATGACAGACCTGTCGGCAGAGAAGAAGGCTTCGTTTATCTTGTAGTAGGTAGAGAACAGCGAGCACTCCGTAGGGCCATACACATTATAGAAGCCATAGGCTGGTGTCTTCACAGGTGGCATCTTCTCTCCACCAGTGGCTACGGTGCGGAACGACTTATTGTCGAAGAGGGTTACCATCTGGCAACCTATCTGTGTGGTGAAGAAAGCCGTGGTGAGACCATTTGCCTCGATATAGTCGTTCATAGCCACCAAGTCCATACGCAGTTCTTCTGGCAGGATATGTACGGTACCGCCAGCGAGAAGGGTTGGATAGATGTCTATCATGTGGGCATCGAAACCGAAGTTAGCATATCCCACGCTTCGGCTCGTTGTGTCCATCTTCATCTCCTTTGCATACCAATGGGCAAAGTTGACGATGCCGTGATGCTCGAGCACGCATCCCTTAGGCTTGCCGGTAGAGCCTGACGTAAAGAGGATGACGGCAGCATCGTCGGTCGTTGTCTCCACGACGAACGGAACGGCACAATCGGCAAGCGTTGTCAGTTGTTCAGACTGGAACACATTGCCCTCGAAGTGTGGCATGACGTTTTTCACCAGTTCGCCCTCCGTCAATATGAGTTTCACTCCAGCGTCCTCGCACATAAATGTGAGTCGGTCTTCAGGGAAATGAGGGTCGAGCGGCATGTAGGCGGCTCCTGCCTTCATGATAGCCATAGGATAGACGAGCATGAGTTCTGAGCGCTCTATCATCACGCCCACAGCCTGACCTCTGCCAACGCCGATGGTCTTGAGATGATATGCCAGGCGGTCGGTGATGTTGTCAACCTCGGCGTAGGTAAGCCGATGGTCTTTATATACTATAGCCGTAGCATCGGGGGTGATGGCTGTCTGCTGACGGAGAATATCGACCATTGTCGATGAGAAGTCGTAGTCGAGGCTATCGCCACATCCGAGAGCCTTCAGTACCTCTGCCTCATGACTGCCGACGAGGGTGATGCGGTTGAGAGTCGTGTCGTGCTCACACACCTGCGTTGCTATTGTGGCGTAGGCATTGATGAGACGGTTGATGTCAACGGCATTGTAGAGATTGGTGTCGTAGTCGATGTTAATCTCATATTTATCATTGCCCAGAGCCTCGACCTCGATGGTGATAGGGGTCTTGGTGGTGTCGAGTGAGAGAGATATGTTTTCTGATTTCACATTGCTTTCGGCTTCCTCCATGCCAGCACCGTCCTGATAGGCAAAGAGAATCTCAGGGCGCACACCATGACGCTCAACCATAGTGGTGAACGGATAGAAGTCGCGTTCTGCCACGTTGATATACTGCAAATGAGCTTTCTTGGCATAGTCGGCGAAAGACTCCGTCGCCATATTCGCACTCGTGAGGGTGCTTGTCACAGGTAGTGTCTTGACAAACATACCCATGATGTCCATCATATCCATCGAGTTGCGTCCGTGGGAAATGGTGGTGTACATCACGTCGTCCTCGCGCGTCACCTTGTGCAAGAGTAACGACAGGGCTGCGATGAAGAAGCTGTTTGGCGTGATGGTATGCTGACGGCAGTAGTCGCTTACAGCAATGTTGAGATTCTTGCGCATGGTCTGGCTCTGCGTCTTCGACTCGTCAAGTTCTGGCGAGTGAGGGTACGACGTGGCAGTCTGACCGCTGAGCATTGAGTCGAAGAACACCTCAGCCTCGGCAAACTGTTCGCCCTGCTGGCGTGCAGATTCCTCGATTGAGAAGTCGTATGCAGTATAGGTCTCCTTCTGTATGGCGTTTCCCTCGTAGGCATCTTGAAGCTGCGACGAGAATATGCCCATCGATGCTCCGTCGAAGATGATGTGGTGTATATCTCGGAAAAGATATACCGCAGTTGGTGTCTGACAGACTACGATTCGATACAAGTTATCGTTGAACAGGTCGAATGGTTGCACCATTGCCTGGAAGAAACCTTTGTCGGGTTCCACCTTGAGGGTCTTGACTTCGACGACGGTCTCGGCATCATCCCTACGATGTTGCATCACTCCGTCGGCAGTCTCCTCCAGTCGCATCTTCAGGTATGGATGCGCATCAACAACGGTATGAAGGGCGCTGACGAGCCTTTCCGCATCGATGCCCTCATAGCGTGTGAGGGTCGGGATGTTATACTGCGTGGTGTCGCGATTCAGTTCCCAGTCGGCATAGATGCCCAATTGGTTACCCGTGAGAGGGTAGTATTCCTGTTCGGTTTTAGGCTCTACGACTCCGAGTGAGGCAATGAAATCCTCCTGCGAGAAGTTGATCTCTCCGTCTTCGTCGCGGAAATAACCGTCGCCGAGGAGGTTCTCGTAGAGGGTTACGAGATTGTCCGTGTCGTTGAGCGACTCGTCAAAGTCCTCGAAGAGGAAGTTGATGCTGCCATCTTCATCCTTGAAGTAACCATCGTTGAGAAGGTTATCATAAAGGTTTCTTCTGTTTTGCTGTAGTTCTGTCATACTGCTATTATGTTCTGTTATTGTTGGTTCTCCATGCTGTTGAGGCTCGCCCCAAATTGTAAATTGTAAATGGTAAATGGTACATGTATTGGTCCTCCGACTATGACTCATCGTATATCATCAATCGAGTCGTCGTATTGCCTTACTTTACACGTCCGTTTAACTCGGAAAAAGTTTTGCAAAACTTCAGTCAAAGTTTTGCAAAACTTCCGTCGAAGTTTTTCAAAACTTTTTGCGAGTATTAACGACGTGTGAAGCGACGACTAACGACGAGTGTTGTGTCGCATATTGACGAGTCGATAATTTTTATGGTTCAAGCTTCTGCCCTGATACGCCCAAAGCCTATTTCGACAATGGGTTTTTCTTCAGAGGATTCGCCTTCGGAGCCAATGGGTTTGGCTTCGCTGCCAGTGGGTTAGCCTTTGGTGCTCCCGAAGGTTGTGGAGTTTCGCTGCGCTTATTAAACAATGCGTTGGTCTTTGGTGCCGCAGTTTTTTCTGCGCTGCGCTCGACGAGATTTGCTATCTGTCGTATGGTCGGAGCCTTCATTATGTCAGCCACAGTGACTCTGACGTTGTGCCCCTGAGTGATTGCCATCGACAATCGCATAGCCAGAAGCGACGTGAGTCCGAGTGAAAGCAGGTTGCTCTGCACGCTGATGCGCTCAACCTTGAGCATTTCTTCGAGTCCTTCAGCCAATCGACGTTCGATGTCGTTGGATGGTGCTATGTACTCGTCGGCTGCGATTTCTGGCTCTGGAAGTGCCCGACGGTTGATTTTTCCGTTAGGGAGTCGTGGCATTTCGTCGAGTTTCATGTATGCTGAAGGGTACATATAGTCAGGGAGTGCAGATGCTTCTACCACCTTCATGATGTCGGTATCGGTAGTAGCGGCATCGACAACAGTGTAATAGAGGGCTATCATTGCTGTTCCGTTGACTTTCTTCACGGCAGCTACGACCTCGTTGATACCTTGCGTAGCCATTGCCACACTCTCGATTTCGCCGAGTTCGATACGATAGCCACGCACCTTGACCTGTCCGTCGATACGTCCGAGACAAAGCAACTGACCGTTGTCGTCGTAGCGTGCGAGGTCGCCAGTGTGATAGAGTCGTACTGGTGTGCCGTTGATGTTTTTATCTACAAACGGACAGTCGCCATATACTTTTGCTGTCTGCTCTGGCAGATGCCAATAGCCAACGCCGACCTGAATACCCGCGATGCAGAGTTCGCCTATTGCACCGTAAGGCACGAGTCGTCCGTGATTATCGACGATGAAGCACCAGCTGTTTGCTACCACGTGTCCGATAGGTATGTCGGCATATTCCTTGTTTTCTTCCATAGGGAACACGCTGATGTGGTCGGTACATTCCGTCGGGCCATAGAAGTTTAGTATCTGTGCCTTGCGTGATATGACGCCTGTGAGCTTCTCTCCGATGGCACTGATGTAGCGCACAGGGAGCTCGAAGTTATTGGCAATGAGTGCTGCGATGGATGTTGTGTATCCTCCACCAGTGATGTTGTGGCGCACGACGAAGTCATAAACAGCCTGCAAGTCTTTGCGTATTGACGATGGCATGATGTGCAGACTACCGCCGAGAAGTAGTATTGGGTAGAGGTCTTCGATATGGCTATCGAATGAGAATGAGCGGTGCGAGCTGATGCGGTCGGATGGTGTGAGCTGCAGTTCTTCCGTCGTAGAGAGGATGTAGCTCATGAGTCCGAGGTGATGGAGCACGACGCCCTTTGGCTTGCCTGTTGAGCCAGACGTGTATATTATATATGTGTAGCAGTCCGGTGTGCAGAGGTTGATAGGCTTGTAGTCTTCTGTCCAGTCTATTTCGTCGAGGAAGAGGATCTTGCCGTTGTCAAGCATTGTCTGCAACATGTCGAAGCCTGCTGTCCCACGTTTCGTGTCGAAGACGTCGTGGGTGGTGATGAGTATTGGTGCTTCGCTGTTTTCGAGCATATAAGCCAGTCGCTCTACAGGGTATTCGAGGTCGAGAGGCAAGTATGCCGCCGCTGCCTTGTGGATGGCAAATACGGATGTAGGGAAGTCGATGCTTCGCTCAATCATCACACCGATGAAACTCTGCTTGTGCGCACCCTTTTCTATGAGTTTATGCGCGAGCAGGTTGGAGCGATGTTCGAGTTCGGCGTATGTGAGTTGGCGTGTGTCGTCGTCAACAGCGAGATTGTCAGGCACCTCGTGAGCCTTCGCGATGAAGTAGTCGAGATACGTCTTAGAATAATCAAACGGCATATCCTTGCCTTTCGAGAGACGTATGACCTCAGCCTTGTCGGCTTCAGACATGAGCGATGTCTCTGCCACCTTGCTGTCTATTGCCGATGGCAGGCTGGTGAGCAGATGCTGCATGGTCTGCATGACGGTCTGCATGCGACGGTCGGAATAGAGGTTGCCGTCGTACATCATGTTTATGCTCATCGACATGTTTGCATCGTCGAGGGCTATGACGAGACGCAGTTCGTTGAATATCTCTTCATCGTTCTGGAGCGGACGGATGTTCATCTTTTCGCCGATAGCGTTGACGGTATCCTTACCAGCGTAGTTCTCGAAGATGAGAGTGCTCTGGAGCAGGTTGCTGCGGAGCGACGACTGCTGCTGTATCTCTGCCAGTGAGCAGTAGTCGTGGGCTGCCGAGTCGGCTGCCTGCTGCTGCAATGACTGGAGCGCAGAGAGGACGGTCGTATTGTCTTCGGTGCGCACTCGTACTGGTATAGTATTGATAAAGAGTCCGACGAGGTCGGCAACGTCGCCATGATTTCGCCCAGACACGACCTTTCCGAATATAGCGTCGGAGTTGTTGTTGAATATGTGGAGAGTTGTTCCCCATACGTATTCCATGATGGTGTTGAGCGTTATCTGATGACGGCTGCAGATGTCGTGCAGCTGCTGCATTGTATCGCTGTCGATGTCGAGCGTCAGGCTCCGTGCTATGCGTACAGCCTCTGTCTCTGGCTTGTAGGAATATGGGATGATGGCTTTGTCGGTATAGTCGGCCATCAGTTCTTTCCAGTAGGCGAGTGACGACTTCTTGTCGAACGCGAGGAGGTTGCGCACCGCTTCCTCATATCTGCCCGATGCGGCGGCGACGATAGGATGCTCGTTGCCAGCCATTGCGTCGAGGAGGGCGCCGAGGAAGTCTTGGAAGTAGATAGGTTGGCACCATCCGTCGATGATGATGTGATGGGTGATTAGGAGTATGTGGCACGAAGTGTCGGAAGTCTTTAGCACCACTACGCGATAGAGTGGTGACGACTGGAGGTCGAACGATGCAGCCAGTTCCTCACGGTGTATGCGCTCGGATGTGGCAAGGATGTCGCCCTCGTAGGATATGTCGATATATCGGAGACCGAGCTTTCGGTCGATGATAGCCTGGCAAGGAGCATCGACGCCGCGATAGATGATGGAGGTGCGGAACACCTCGTGCTTGGCGGCGATGACGTCGAGGGCATAGCGCACCTGCTGCTCGGTAGGCAGAATGCTCAGCTCGTAGCGGTTGATGAGCACGTAGGCAGAGGTCTTAGGGTCGTTCATATACTCAAGGAGTATGCCCTCCTGCATAGGGGTGAGAGGGTAGATGCGCTGTATGGTCTCGCCACGATCGGCATATTGCCGGCTGATGCTCTCATACTGAGCGTCGGTCCAGCCAATGGCACCGAGGTCGGAAGCCGTAGGCTCGGTAGCCTTCACTGAAAGGGTGTGGCTCACTATCTCCTCAAGCTGACGGCAGAAACCGTCGGCAATGGCGCGGGCTTGCTGAGGGGTATATACCTTTGTGTCGTAATCGACATTGATGTCGAACACTCCTTCGATGATGGTGCAGTTAATCATATAGGTGACACCCGTCTCGCCCTCGGTGTTGACGGAGAGCCCCGTATCGACAGCGTCGGCAATCTTGAAGTCGCCCATAGTGTCGGCAGACTTCACGTCGCCGAGGTAGTTGAAGCCGAGACACTCGGTGAGGTCGGTGCGGAGGTTGGTGTCGTCGTCGAGCGATGGGATATATTGCAGTATGCCATAGCCGAGACCCTTGTTAGGCACAGCGCGGAAGGTCTCTTTCACGAGACGTACATCGTGGCGGACATCGCCGTTGAGTCCTTCGACCACGACAGGATACATAGAGGTGAACCAGCCGACGGTGCGGTCGGTGACCAAAGGTTCGTGGATAGGTTCGCGACCGTGCCCCTCCATCATAAGGCTTGCACTGTCGTTGCCAGTCACGTTGCGGTAACTGCGCAGGAAGGCAGCGATGAGGAGGTCGTTCTCCGTAGTGTTGTAGGCATCGTGGGCATCGGTGAGAAGATGCGACAGACAGTCGTTGCTATACTGGATATTGAATCGGCTGAAATGCTCTGCGCTGCCACCGCCTTGAGGCAGGGTGGTCATCTTCCTCTGCACATTCTCCCAGTAAGGCTTTTCGAGACTGAGCTTATAGCTGTCGCGATAGCGCTGGATGGCTTCGGTATAATATTTGAACGAGTGGGTCTTTTTAGGCAGGGAAACCTCCTTGCCGGCAATAAGCTGGTTGTAGGCGAGGATAAGGTCTTCGGTGATAACTCGCCACGACACTCCATCCACTGCCATGTGGTGGCAGATGAGCACGAGGACATCGCTTGCTGGAAGATGATATACCCCGACCTTCATCACAGGGCCATGCCTGAGGTCGATAGCGGCATGCATCTTTCCTGCATGTTCGGTTATCTCGTCCTTGCTGCTGATGGTGAGTTCTGCGAAATTGTAAAGAGTGTGGTCGGTGTCGTTGATAAAGATTTTGCCATCTTCTGCCCTCATGCGGAGCATATCATGATGTATTGCCACTGCATCTAAGCTCTTGCATAGTGCATCGATGTTGATAGGCGTAGCCGATTCGATAGCCACACTCTGGTTGAAGTGTTCGGCGTGAGGCAGGTTCATATTGAAGAAATAACGCTGGATAGCACCAGGGAGAATTTCGCCTGTGACAGTCTCTTGGGCGATATTGCTTTCTGCACCTATCTCAGCCGAAGCAGCGATAGCCTTTACCGTCTTATGCTTCATCACGTCAGCCACGGTGAGCTGTATGCCTTTTTGCCGCAACATGCTCACCAGGCGGATAGACTTGATAGAGTCGCCGCCGAGCGAGAAGAAGTTGTCCATTGCTCCCACCTTGCTGTCAGTGTTCAGTACCTGTGATATACATTCAGCCACGGCAATCTCTTTCTCGCCAACAGGCTCAACATATTCCGTCTGCTCTATCACTGGTTCAGGCAGTGCCTTCGTGTTTACCTTGCCGTTAGGAGTCAGTGGCATCTCGTCGAGTTGCATATATACATCTGGCACCATATAGTCTGTGAGCTGGGCTGAAAGGTGTTCATCCAGCGATGCTGTGTCGATGTTTGTGTCGGCAGAATAGTATGCAACAAGATGCTGCACACCATTGACAGTTTTTACCAATACCTTTACGAGCTGAACGCCGCCATAGCTTGCTATCTGCGACTCAATCTCGCCAAGCTCGATGCGGAAACCACGGAGTTTCACCTGTGAGTCGATACGTCCGAGGTATTCCAACTGCCCTTCTTCGTTGTAGCGAACGAGGTCGCCAGTGTGATATACTTTCACATTCTTGCCGCCGATGAGGAGAGTATTGAATTTTTCTTCGGTCAAATCCTGTCGGTTCCAGTAACCTGCTGCCATCTGTATTCCTGCCATACAGAGTTCTCCTGCAACACCGTCTGGCATCAGATTGCCGTATTTATCAACGACGTATGCTGCCGTATTGTCCAACGGACGACCGATAGGGATATTGCTGTATTCGCGGTTTGGTTCGAGTTTGTAGATAGTGGCATCTACGGTAAACTCGGTAGGACCATAGGAATTATACAAATCGCACTTGCAAGGCAGGTTCATGGTCATCTTTTCGCCACCCACATTGAAGTAGTCTAACTCCATGTCAGGATATTGCTGGAGCAGGAGCATACCAAACTGTGTAGAGTAGCCGCCGCCCGTAATGCCGTTGTCGATGATAAACGAATGCAGTACGTCGATGTCCTTTCTTGCCTCCTGTGGAACTACATACAGAGTACCTCCGACTGTCAGAACAGGGTATAAGTCTTCAACCGAAGCATCGAACGAGAACGATGAGTGGCAACAGATGCGGCTGTTCTCAGTGTGGTGGAATAGCTTGGCAATGAAGTGTATGAAGCTTGTCTTTGCACGGTGAGGAATCATCACACCCTTCGGCTTTCCTGTTGAGCCAGAGGTGTAAATCATATAGGCAAGACCGTCTGGGGTGGCAAGGTTAAGGGTTTCTGGTTTCAGGTTTTTTGTTTCAGTTTTCAGGTCATCGATGAAGATGATATTCTTTGCCGTGAAGTCATCGCCTTGTGAAGTTTTCTCATTATATATATTATGCGATGTGATGAGCACTTGGCTCTCGCTATCCTCAAGCATATAGAGCAGACGGTCGTTAGGATAGTCGTAGTCTAACGGCACGTAAGCATATCCTGCACGCTCAACGGCAAGTGCTGCAACGAGGAAGTTTATCTCGTAGCCAAGCATGATGCTCATAAACGGATGCTGACCAGTATTCTCACCTACGGTGTCTAACAGTTTCTTTGCGAGTGCATTTGAGAGGGCATCCAACTCTCCGTAAGTATAGCTGCTCTTACCATCAGATACAGCCACAACATCCTTTCTCCTTTCAGCCTGAGCAAGGAAGAGGCTGACAAAGGTGTCGTTCTTGTCATATACAAGTTCATCACCTTGCGACTGACGGATAATTCTCTCTGCTTCTGACGCAGAAATCAGTGGCACGGCAGTAGCTACATTGCCCTTCACACAATTCTCAGCAAATGTCTTGAATGCCATGCTCAGTGTCTCCATGTCTTTACGATTGTAGATAGTGGCATCGTATTCAAGGAAACTCTGATATTCTCCCTTGTCATTGCTAAGTATCGTGATTGAGAGAGGGTTCTTTGCTGTATCCCAGTTTAGGTTGCCATAGTTACCAGCCTGATTGTCTAAGACAATGTCGGTTTCCAAGTCAACGAAATAGTTATATACGATATTGACACCGATGTCGTGGCGGGCAACCATTTCTTCGAATGGATAGAAATCGTTGTCGATGGTGTTACGCATTTGCGTATCGATGTCCTTCACTATCTCCGCCATCGGACGCTTGAAGTCTGTGCATACTGATGGCAGCGTCTTCACGAATACACCAAAGAAATTATCGAGTTTCAGTTCTGCACGACCATTGCTGATGAAGTGGATGAGAGTCTTGTCCTCACGCGTCAGACGATGAAGCACGGCATGGAACACGCTCATAAAGAAACTGCTCGGCAGCAAAAGGTTCTCCTTGCAATACTTGTTTATTTCTGCGGAAACGATGTCGGTGCTGATTGTGTCGTAGCGTTTTCCTTCGTCGAGTGTTGACGAGTGTGGATAGTCTGTTGTTTCCACACCGTCTAAGAGCGTATCGAAATACGTTTCAGCCTCCTTGCCTCGTTCCGACTCGATAAGTTCCTTCTCGTCGATTGCACGGTCGTATGCCGTATATACTTCCTTCTCCAATGGCTTCCCCTCAAAGGCTTTCTTCAGTTCGAAGGCAAGCACCTGGTTACTCGTACCGTCGCTTATCAGGTGGTGAATGTCGATAAGGAGCGATGTCTCGTTCTTGTAATGGAAGATAGTGAAACGGTAGAGTGGGTCATTCATCAAGTCGAATGGTCGCACCTGACTCTGGAAGAATGCTTCATCAGGGCGAGTGTCGAGTGTCACTTCCGTGATGATAGGCTCGAGGGTGTCGTCTCTGTGCTGCATCACCTCGCCATCGTGCTCCTTCAGTCGGCAGTTGAGGTATGGATGTGCGTAGAATACTTCCTTGACAGCGTTGATAAGGCGATTGGAATCTACGTCAACGAATGTGGAAACACTCGGAATGTTATACATGATAGCATCAGGATGCACGATGCAGTCGAAATACATACCCTTCTGCGTCTCGCTCATAGGATACCATTCGCGCATCTCGTGTGGCTGGAGCGGATTCTCCTCTGCAACCACGATGCCGTATGCCGTCTTTACCAACTGACTAATCACTGGGTGCTTCATTATGTCGCGCGTAGAAAGCTGTATATCGTTACGTGCGAAGATGGCAGACAGACGTATGGCTGCGATAGAACTGAGTCCTACCGACACAAGGTTTGTCTCAACGCCAAACTCCTTCGTGCCGAGCATCTCGGCTATGAGGTTCCACATCTTCTGTTCCTGCTCATTGCGAGGCATCACTATCTCCTCGGCCTTCATCTGTGGCTCTGGCAATGCCTTGACGTTGGTCTTACCGTTTGGAGTCAGCGGCACTTCGTCTATCTGCATATAGATGTCTGGTATCATATATTCTGCCAGCGACGTGCCACGCAGAGCCTCCTCTATCTTCTCGGCAGTGATAGCCGCACCATCGGCCACTGTATAATAGAGTATCAGATGGTCCATACCGCTAATCTTTTTCACCACGGCAATGGCCTTCTGTATTCCTTCTATGGTTTCAGCCTGCGTCTCAATCTCTCCGAGTTCCACGCGGAAACCATTTATCTTTACTTGGTTGTCGATACGTCCGAGTATCTCCACCTCTCCGTCGGCAGTCCAGCGTGCAAGGTCGCCTGAACGATATACGCGCACTCCGTTGTACTCAACAAATCGCTCCGCCGTCATCTCTGGCAGGTTGTTGTAGCCGCGTGCCACACCAGGACCGCCAATGAGCAGTTCGCCAGCAATGCCGATTGGCACTTCACGGTCGAACTTATCGACTATGTACTCTACATAGTTGAGCAGCGGCCTACCTACCGTCACACGCTTTGCATTCGTAAGGTTGGCTATGTTTGATGAAACGGTAATCTCCGTTGGTCCGTATGTATTGATAATCTCAACCCCCAGCGACTGCAACTTCTCCAACAGCGACTGAGGATACATCTCACCGCCCGACCATACCATCTTGCACCTGCTGATTGCATCGCAGAACTCTGGCAACTCCAGATAACTCTGAATACGTGAGCACGTGCCGTTGATAGCCTCCGCGCCTGTCTCGTTCATGAGTTTTGCAAGGAGTATAGGGTCTATCACCTCCTGCTCGTCGGCAAGCACGGTCGTGATGCCGTTGTAGAGTGAGCCTGCAAACTCCTTCAGCGACATGTCGAACGACAATGTGGTAATCGACACGTATGTCTTCACGCCAAGACGCTTCAACCCTGCAATATGAACATTTGCCGGATGGTTATACAGGTAGTTAGTGATACCCACATGTCGCAGCATCACTCCCTTTGGCCGTCCTGTCGAACCGCTGGTGTATATGAGGTAAGCAAGGTCTTCTGGCGAAATCTCTACCTCAGGGTTTGCTGTGCTGTATTTCTCGTTCTTGTAAATATCGTCTATGTCGATAACCTTATCAGCGTCGTAGTTGGCAATGTAATCCTTAGTGGTAATCACATATTGCGCCTCGGAGTCTGTCATGATAAGGCTGATACGGTCTGTTGGGTATGCTGGGTCGCAAGGTATATAAGCCGCACCTGTCTTGCTCACACCAAACATCGACACAATTACTGCCGAAGTTCTTGGCAGCAGCAATACTACGCGGTCGCCACGCTTCACGCCACGCTCCATGAGTGCCCACGCAATGCGGTTCGCCTCCTCGTTGAATTGCCTGAATGTCAGCGTGCAGTCCTTGGCAATCAATGCCACGGCATCTGGCATTTCAACCGCATTCTTTTCTATTGGCTGATGATGCAGTTTGAGTGGCACATCGGCTTGTGCTGTCTGTCGGAACGATGCTACCACTTCTTTCTGTTCTGCAGGGAGGATAGAGATGTCAGCCAACGTCTTTGCTTCGCACAACGAAATCGAAGCGGCTATCACCATATCCAGAAGTTGCTGCATGTCAGCCTCGCTATACAGTGTGGCATCATAGTTTATCTCGAAAGTCTTCTTTCCGCCAGCATGGGTGATAACGCTCATCTTCAATGGAACCTTTGCCGTGTCGAGCGAAACCTCAACCTGTTCGTAATTCGCAAGTCTTCCTTCCTCGCTGTCGTTTGCAAGGCTTTCTGCGCCTGCAGCGTCTTGGAACACATACATAATGTCTGCCTTCAGACCATTCCTTTTCACCACTTCAGCGAAAGGATAGAAGCCACGCTGCACTGCACCGAGATATTGTTTTTCCAATCCCTCGGCATATTCCTCGACCACAATACCAGAGGCTTTTCCCTCAGGTAAAGTGCTCACGATAGGCACTGTCTTGACAAACATGCCTATTGTCCCCATCAGTTCAGCACGGCTACGACCATTGTTTATGGTTGTGATGACCAGACTATCTTCGCGAGTCACGCGGTGCAACACCTGCATGAAGGCTGACATATAGAAGGAATTTTCGCTCACGCCTCGCTTATCGCAGAACGCATCAATACCTTGTCCGTCAATTGTCTTGTGCAATTCTGCATTACTGTTTTCGAGGTTTTTATCTAGAACGCTCGAATGAGGATAGGCTATCGATTCAACTCCCTTTACCAAATCGTCGAACCACTTCTCTGCCTCCTGGTAAGCCTCACCATTGCGCAGTTCTTCTTCCTCCAGTGCATAGTCATATGAACTCAGCATCTCTGACTCAACTTCGCCACCCATATAGGCGCGGGCAATAGCTTCGTCGAGGATTATTCCTGACACACCGTCGAACACGATATGGTGAACATCAATAAAGAGATACACACTCTCTGGTGTCTCTATCACCTCCGCACGACAAAGACTGTCCTCTTTCAGGTTGAACGGACGCACCTTCTTCTGGAAGTATTCATTGTCTGGCTCGAAGTCCAACGTAGCATATCCTGCCTCAATCTGAGCATCCTCGTGTGGATATTGCACCACCTCGTCGTCCTTCATGCCGAAGGTCGTCTTCAGCACTGCGAACGTATTCACAGCTTTATTCACAGCCTCTTGCAGTCGTCTGCCAAAGTCGTTGCTGTTGCTTCCGAGGCTCTTTTTCGCGTACTTCCTTATCATCGGAATATTGTACTGCGTGGTCTCAGGGTTCATTTCCCAGTCGAAATAGATGCCTAACTGGTTGCCGGCAAGCGGATAGAACTCGCGTTTCTCTTTCCGTGCGCCGACCATCGTCAGGAAGTCTTCTTCCGTCAAGAGTATGTCCTCGCCGTCGCGGAAATAGCCATCGGCAAGGAGATTGCTGTAAAACACGCGGGCGATTTTTTCCTTACTCAGGTTGTCGCCGAACTGTTCTACCGACAGATTGATTTCATTGTTGTCGTCGCGGAAATAACCGTCCGCAATCAGCGTATCGTACAGATTCGCTATGTTCTGTTCTATCTTTGTCATACTTTTTTATGTATATGTGTTGTTTTGTCGTGCTATCTCCTTTCATCGCTCGTGCTTAACACGAGGGGGCAGTCGGGAGGGAATTTTTTTCACTCTTTGTGAAATTTTTTGCCAAAATGCAGGACTTTTTTTGCAAAATGGCTCATATTTGCGCGCGCGTAATTTAATAAGGTGTATCGCGGCATTTTATGGTCGATAATCAGTCATCAATAAAATCAGCCCTTCACACCTGAGGAGTGACAAGCGTAACACCTAAGGTGTGACCACCCCTAACACCTGAGGTGTGACGGCAGAAACACCTAAGGTGTGGAGGGCTGGGATATGCCTTGAGTTTGTTTATGCGTTGCATCATCCAAATGGGTTCTTAAGGCCCCACCCTAACCAGCGGCTAAAGCCTCCTTCTTTGTTGACCTAAAGGTCAAGT